>JBPEXR010000525.1:0-8473 GCA_052031355.1 Paracoccaceae bacterium | reverse complement strand
ACCGTCAAGATGAACCACGGCCACCACGGCGCCAACCACCCGGTCAAGGACCTGGAAACCGGCAAGGTGGAAATCACCTCGATGAACCACGGCTTCGCCGTCGATGCGCAAAGCCTGCCCGAGGGCGTGGTGGAGACGCACCGCTCGCTCTTCGACGGGTCGAACTGCGGCATCCGCCTGAAGGACCGCCCGGTCTGGTCGGTGCAGCACCACCCCGAGGCCAGCCCCGGCCCGATGGACAGCTACTACCTGTTCGAGCGGTTCGCCGCCTCGATGGACGCGCGCAAGGCCGCCGCCCCGGCCTGAGGGGCGGCTGGCGGCGGGCCCCCGGGGGCGATACGCCTCCGGCCTGCCGTTAACCTGTTGTTAACTTAACCTTTTATTAAAACCCGGCGGGTTCTCTCCTACCAAGGGAGAGATTGCATGAGCCGTTCCGGCCCCCGCCTGCGCCTCAACCTTGGCCAAGCGACAGCGATCGCGGCCGAGGTAGGCCCCATTCCGCGCAGCCCGCCCCCCGCGGCCCCGGCCGCAGGCGTCGCGCCGGGGGAGGCCCTGCGCGCCGGCCAGGGCCCGCCGCCCGGCATTTCAGGCACCCCTCCGGGCCGAGGCGCCCAGCCGCCAGCGCAACGGCCGCCGCCCCAGGCGCCGCCCGTTCAGGCGCCGCATGACCAATCCGCCGCCGCGCCCGCCTCCCAGGCCGCCGCGCCCACACCCCAGACCGGCGCGCCGGATGCCGCCCGCCCCCAGTCCCGGGCGCCGCAAGCGCCCTCCGCGCCCTCCGCGCCCTGGCCCGATGGCCCGTTCCCCGAGACCCCGCTTCCTGAAGCCCCGCCCGGCCTCAGCGAACTTCCCGCCGCCAGTTTCGAACATGCCCGCGCCGTGCTGGATGACGTTCTGCCGCCCCGCGCGCGCCCCGCCCCGCCCGGCCATGTGCCGGAGGGGCTGGGCCAGATCCTGCTGCGCCGCGGGCTTCTGACCGAAAGCGCCCTCGCCGACGCCCGGGCCGAGGCCCGCGCCACCGGCGCCCGACTGGAGCGTGTGCTGCACGGGCGCGGCCTGGTCCCGGAGGCGGACCTCTTGACCGCCCTGGCGCTGGGCCGCGGCGCGCCGCTGCTCCAGGGCCTTTCCGACCTCGACCCCGATCCCGCCCTCGCCCGGCGCCTGGGGCCGGAGGTCTGCCGCCGCTTCGGCGTCTTCCCCCTGGGCGGCGCCGGGCCGCGCCCGCTTCTGGCCACCGCCTGGCCCGACAACCTGGCGGCCCTGCGCCGGCACCTTGGCCCCGGCGGGCCGCCCCTGGGCCTGGCGCTGGCGCCCGATGCGGCGGTGCGCCGGGCGCTGCGCGATGCCTGGGGCGGGCAATACCTGCAATCGGCAGAGACCGGCCTGGCGCCGGCCGCCTCGGCCCGCGGCCTGTTCCGCCGCCGCACCGACCTGCCGCCCGCCTTCCTGCCGCTGGCGCTGGCGCTTCTCACCCTCGCGGCGCTGATGGCCCCGGTGGCCAGCCTCGCGGTGGTCACCGGCTGGGCGGTGCTGACGCTGGCGCTGACAGCCGGGCTGAAGGCCGCGGCGCTGGTGGCCGCGCTGCGCCGCGGGCCCGCCACCCTGCCGCCCCCCGATCCCGACCCGGCCCGCTGGCCGGTGATCACCCTGCTGGTCCCCCTCTTCAAGGAGACCGAGATCGCCGCCCACCTGCTGGAGCATCTGCGCCGCCTCGACTACCCGCGCGGCCGGCTGGAGGTGCTCTTCGTCGCCGAGGCGATCGACATGGAAACCCGCGCCACGCTGGACCGCACGCGCCTGCCGCCCTGGGCGCGCGTCGTCTCCGTCCCGCCCGGCACGCTACAGACCAAGCCGCGGGCGCTGAACTATGCCCTCGGCGCCGCGCGGGGCGAGATCCTGGGCATCTACGACGCCGAGGACCGCCCCGACCCGGACCAGCTGCGCCGTGTGGCCGCGCGCTTCGCCAACCGGCCGCCGCGCGTCGCCTGCCTGCAGGGCGCGCTGGATTTCTACAACCCGCGCGACAGCCTGGTCTCGCGCGGTTTCACCCTCGATTACGCCGGCTGGTTCCGCGTGCTGCTGCCCGGCTTCGCCGCCCTCGGCCTGGCGCTGCCGCTGGGCGGGACCACGGTCTTCCTGCGCCGCGAGGCGCTGCAGACGACCGGCGCCTGGGACGCGCACAACGTGACCGAGGACGCCGACCTGGGCCTGCGCCTGGCGCGGCACGGGTTCACCACCGAGATGCTGCCCACCACCACCCGCGAGGAGGCGACGCACCGCCCGCTGCCCTGGATCCGCCAGCGCTCGCGCTGGCTGAAGGGCTACCTGATAACCTGGATGGTGCACATGCGCGCGCCGCGCCTGGCGCTGCGCCAGCTGGGCCCGCGGGCCTTCTGGGGAATGCAGGTGCACTTCCTGGGCGGGCTCTCGCAGGTGATCTGCGCGCCGTTTCTGTGGCTCTTCTGGCTGCACGCGGCGGGGGGCGCGCATCCCGCGGCGCCGCTGCTGCCGGGCGGGGCGCTGCCCTGGCTCATCGCGCTTTTCGTCGGGGCAGAGGCGCTGAACGCCGCGATCGCCCTCATCGGGCTGCAGCGCAGCGGGCACCGGCGGCTGGGCTGGATGATCCTGCTGATGCCGCTCTACCACGCCATGGGCCACGCCGCGGCGCTGAAGGCGCTGTGGGAGATGGTTCACCGCCCCTTCCACTGGGACAAGACGGCGCACGGCCATTCGCGCCGCAGCCGCCCCGGAAGGCGCGGCCTGCGGGCCCTGCGCGCCCGCCTCAGGTTTCGCGGGAATCGAGCTTCAGGCGGGTGACAAAGGCGACCGAGATATGCTCGCGCAGGGCGGCGTAGGCCGCCTCCTCGTTGCGCTCGCCAATGGCCTGGACGATGGCGGCGTGTTCCTCCAGCGCCTTCTCGCCGCGCCCCTCGGCGGCCAGCGATGTCGTCGCCATCAGCGCCATCGAGCGGTGCACGAGGTCAAGCTGCTGCACCAGGTAGCGGTTGTGCGAGGCCAGGTGGATCTGCTTGTGAAAGCGCCGGTTGGCCCGCGACAGCGCGTCGGGATCGTTGAGGCGCGCGCGGTCCTCGGCCACCATGTCGCGCAGCACGCGCACCTCCTCGGCGGTGGCGTGGCGGGCGGCAAGGCGCGCGGCCAGCCCCTCCAGCTCGGCCCGCACGACGTAAAGCTCGGCCATCTGGTTGTGGTCCAGCGAGGCGACGATCAGGCTGCGCCCGTCGCGGGTCAGCAGGCTTTGCGTCTCCAGCCGCTGCAACGCCTCGCGGATCGGCGTGCGGCTGACGCCGAAACGCTCGGCCAGCTCGCTTTCCACCAGCCGGTCGCCGGGGCGGTAGATGCCGACGTCGATGGCATCGAGGATCATCGTGTAGGCATCCTTCTGCCCGCTGCGAACCTGGCCCATGCGCACCTTTCCTGCCCCCGGCGCAACCCGCTGCGCGCCCTGGCGCACCTTGCCCCGCCCCCGCCGCGCGATCAACCCGCCGCCCCCGCAGGCCCGCACCGCGCCAGGAATCCCCTTCATCTCGCCCCAAATACTCCGGGGGTGAATGGCGCCAAAGGCGCCAGAGGGGGCAGCGCCCCCAAGAACCGCTGCCCCTCCCACCATGCCCCGCCCACGTTGCACCCCTGCGCCCCGCGCGCTACATCCCCCCACATGCTCGACACCGCGCCCAAAGCCCGCTTCGCCCATGTCCGCCACTGGGTGTTCGACCTCGACAACACGCTCTACCCGCCGGAGGCGCGGCTCTTCGACCAGATCGAGGTGCGCATGACCGCCTACGTGATGGAGGCGCTGGGGGTGGACAACGCCCGGGCCGATTACCTGCGCAAGGACTACTGGCGGCGCTACGGCACCACGCTGGCCGGGCTGATGCGCGAGCACGACGTCGATCCCACCCCGTACCTGACGCATGTGCACGAGATCGACATGTCCCACCTGGAGCCCGCGCCGGAGCTGGCGCGCGCCATCGCCGCGCTGCCGGGGCGCCGCATCGTCTATACCAACGGCAGCCGCCCCTATGCCGAGCGGGTGCTGGAGGCGCGCGGGCTGGGCGGGCTGTTCGACGCCGTCTACGGGGTCGAGCACGCCGGTTTCCTGCCCAAGCCCGAGCGTGCCGCCTTCGAGGCGATCTGGGAGCTGGACGGCTGCGATCCGGCCACCGGCGCGATGTTCGAGGATGACACCCGCAACCTGGAAGTGCCGCACGAGATGGGCATGCGCACGGTGCACGTGGCGCCGCGGCCCAGCCCGGCGGCGCATATCCATTTCCACACCGACGACCTTGGCGGCTTTCTGTCGCAACTGGTCTGACGCGCTGGCGCGCCCGCGCGCCGCGACCTAGCTTGGCCGAACAGGGGGGCGCTGCATGGCCGACGCGCAGTACGACATCGTCATCGCCGGGGGCGGCATCGCCGGGCTGACCGCCGCCGCGGCTTTCGGCCAGGCGGGCTTTGACGTGCTCTGCGTCGATCCCGCGGCGCCGGTCACCGCGCCCGGTGCGGCGGGGGCGGATCTGCGCTCCACCGCTTTCCTGCAGCCGGCGCGCGACTTTCTGGCGGAGATCGGCCTCTGGCCGCGGCTGGCGGAGGCGGCGATGCCGCTGCAGCGCATGCGCATCGTCGATGCCGGCGGCGCGCCCGGCGTCGCCCGCGTGGTGAAGGAGTTCGACGCCGCCGACATTTCCGACCGGCCGTTCGGCTGGAACCTGCCCAACTGGCTGCTGCGGCGCGAGATCCTGGCCCACCTGGAGGGGCTGCCCACCGTCACCTTCCGCCCCGGCGTGGGCGCCGCGGCGCTGCTGGCGCGCGAGGCGGAGGCGCGGCTGCGCCTCTCGGACGGCACCGGGGTGCGGGCGCGGCTGGTGATCGCGGCGGACGGGCGCAACTCGCCCATGCGGCGCGCCGCGGGCATCGGGGTGCAGGTCACGCGCTTCGGGCAGAAGGCGCTGGCCTTCGCCGTCACCCACCCCAAGCCGCATGAGAACGTCTCGACCGAGGTGCACCGCGCCGGCGGGCCCTTCACCCTGGTGCCCCTGCCCGACCGGGACGGGCAGCCCTCCTCGGCGATCGTCTGGATGGAGGAAGCCCGCGCCGCCCGCCGCCTGGCCGAGCTGCCCGAGGCGGAATTCGAGGCCGAGATGACCGAGCGGTCGTGCAACCTCTTCGGCCCGCTGAAGCTGGCCTCGCGCCGCAGCCTCTGGCCGATCATCGCGCAGCAGGCCGAGGCGTTGGCGGGCACGCGCCTGGCGCTGATCGCCGAGGCCGCGCATGTGCTGCCCCCGATCGGCGCGCAGGGGCTGAACATGTCGCTGGCTGACACCCGCGCCCTGTGGGAGGCGGCGCGCAGCGCCCCGGCAGAGCTGGGCACGCGGGCCATGCTGGACGCCTACGCCCGCGCCCGGCGCGGCGACATCGCGCTGCGCCATGCCGGCATCACCGCGCTGAACCGCGCCTCGATGGCCGGGGCGCGCCCGCTGCGCGACGCCCGCGCGCTGGGGTTGGAGGCGATCTACGCCCTGCCGGCCGTGCGGCGGATGCTGATGCAGATGGGCCTCGGCGCGCGCGGCTGAACTGAGGCGCCGCCGGCAGCGCGGGCGCCTCCGTCAGCTCGGGGCGCAGCCGTCAGCTCGGGGCGGAACCGTCAGCGGGGGCGCGCACGACATCGCCCATTCGGTAATGCCAATCCTGACGTCGCCAAGCCTGAACGCTCGCCAACGCACGGAAGACGTTTTCGCCGGCCGCTGACCCCGCGCCTCCCGCATCCGACCGGAAGCACGAAGGGCGGACCCTGCGGCCCGCCCCTCTTGGTCCTTATCACTGACGACGCCTGCGCCGGGCGATCAGCCCCGTTCCGGCCCCAGCACCTTGTCGAGCACCGGCACCAGGCGGTCCAGCGTGCCCTCCACGTCGTAAAGCTTGTCGAGGCCGAAGAGGCCGAGGCGGAAGGTGCTGAAACCCTCGGGTTCGTCCACCGCCAGCGGCACCCCGGCGGCGATCTGCATGCCCTCGGCGGCGAAGGCCTTGCCGGACTTGATCTCGGGATCGTCGGTATAGGCGACGACGACGCCGGGGGCGCCGAAGCCCTCGGCGGCGACGCTGGGCACCCCGCGGGCCGCCAGCGCGCGGCGGACGCTGTCGCCCAGCCGCCATTGCGCCGCCTCCAGCCGGTCGAGGCCCTGGGCGCAGGTCTCTTTCATGGTGTCGCGGAAGACGCGCAGCGCATCGGTGGGCATGGTCGCGTGGTAGGCGTGCCCGCCGTCGAGATAGGCCTGCATGATCTGCTGCCACTTCTTCAGATCGATGGCGAAACTGTCGCTTTCCGTCTCGGCCAGACGCTCCTTCGCGCGGGGCGAGAGCATGACCAGCCCGGCGCAGGGCTGGGCCGACCAGCCCTTCTGCGGGGCCGAGACCAGGACGTCGACGCCGCAGGCGCGCATGTCCACCCAGGCGCAGCCCGAGGCAATGCAGTCGAGCACCATCAGCGCGCCCACCTCATGCGCCGCATCGGCCATGGCGCGGATGTAGTCGTCGGGCAGGATCACCCCGGCGGAGGTTTCCACGTGGGGGGCGAAGACGATCTCGGGGCGCGTCTCGCGGATGCGGGCGGTCACCTCCTCGATCGGGGCGGGGGCGAAGGGCGATTGCGGCGCGTTGCCGGTGCGGCGCGCCTTCAGAACCTCGGCCTCGCGGGTCAGCCCGCCGGCCTCGAAGATCTGGCTCCAGCGGTAGGAGAACCAGCCGTTGCGCACCACCAGCGCCGAGCGGCCGCGGGCGAACTGGCGGGCCACCGCCTCCATCGCGAAGGTGCCGCCGCCGGGGACGACCACGGCGGTTTCGGCGGAATAGACCTCGCAGAGCATGGCGTGGATGTCGCGCATGACCTGCTGGAAGGCCGCGGACATGTGGTTGAGCGAGCGATCGGTGAAGACCACCGAGAATTCCTGCAGCCCGCCAGGATCGACGTCGGTATTGGCCATGGGGCCCTCCTTCCTGTTTGGAGCCATGGCTACACCGGGCGCGGCGAATTGCAAAGCCGGTGCAAGGGGGCCGTCTGCCCCCTCTGGCGCCTGCGGCGCCATTCACCCCCGAGAGTATTTGCGGCGAGATGAAGCGGCTAGAGGGGGCCGGGGCGCCGCTCTTCGGAGAGGATCACGTTGGCCTCCACCTGCCCGGCACCCGGCAGCGTCATGATGCGGCGACGCAAGACACGCTCGAAATCGGAGATGTCGCGGGCGACGACGCGCAGGCGGTAGTCGTAAAGACCGAGGACGTGTTCCACCGTCTGCACCTCGGGGATGGCGCGTACGGCGCGTTCGAAATCCTCAAGGCTGACGCGGCCCTTGGTGGCGAGTTTCACCCCCAGGAACACGGTGACGCCGAAGCCCAGCGCCTCGCGGTTCAGCACCAGGCGGCGGCCGCGCAGGATGCCGGCCTCGCGCAGGCGCTTCATGCGGCGCCAGGTGGCCGGCTGCGACAGGCCCAGGCGGCGGCCGAGGGCGCCGGCGCTGAGCTCGGCATCCTCCGCAAGGGCGCGCAGGATGGCGCGGTCGGTCTCGTCCCAGCTCATAGCGGCAGCGCCTCGTCGTCCTTGATGCGGGCGACATGCACCAGCGCCTCGAGATCGGCGATATGCGGCAGGGTCAGCAGCGCCTCGCGGTAGATGTGCTGGTAATGCGCCATGTCGCGGGCGATCACCGCCAGCCGCACGTCGACGCGGCCAAGGAACGTCTGGATCTCCAGCACCTCGGGGACGCGGCGCGCGGCCTCCAGGAACTCGTCGAAGGCGCGGGGCTGGGTCTTGTCGAGGGTGACCCGGAGGCTCACCTCCACCTCGTAGCCCAGCGCGCGCCAGTCGATCAGCGCGCGCGCGCCCTGCAGCACGCCCTGGGCGCGCAGCTTCTCCAGCCGGCGCCAGCAGGTGGCGGGGGTGACGCCGGCCCGCTCGGCCAGTTCGGCGGTCGGCAGCTCCGGCTCGGCCTGGAGCTGGCGCAGGATGCGGCGGTCGGTGTCGTCCAGCATGAATTTCTCGCGCACTTCGCGTTCGACGAATTGGAATTACGAAAACTATCCCGTGGCGGCGAAGAATGAAATCCCTTTCGGGGCGGCGGCGCTAGGTTGGGCGCAGGACATTCTGGAAGAGGAACGCGAGGATGCGCGTCTATTACGATCGCGATTGCGATATCAACCTGATCAAGGACAAGAAGGTGGCCATCCTGGGCTACGGCAGCCAGGGCCACGCCCACGCGCTGAACCTGCGCGATTCGGGTGCCAAGAACGTGGTCGTCGCCCTGCGCGAGGGTTCGGCCTCGGCGGCGAAGGCCGAAGGCGAGGGCCTGCAGGTCATGGGCATCGCCGAGGCGGCGGCCTGGTGTGACCTGATCATGTTCACCATGCCCGACGAGCTGCAGGCGGAGACCTACAAGAAGTACGTCCACGACAACCTGCGCGAAGG
>JBPEXR010000524.1:0-5525 GCA_052031355.1 Paracoccaceae bacterium | reverse complement strand
GTGTGAACCGGCATTGAAAAATGACCCCCTTTCGGGGGTAATCGGCGTCCAAAACTGACCCCCGTATGGTCTTGCCTCGTGACCAGATTCAGCGAGGTGAACACGGGGTGTTATGCATGGAGACGATCGGCAAGATTCGTCGGATGAAGTTCGTGCAGGGCAAGGGCATCAAGCAGATTGCCCGAGACCTGCAGTTGTCGCGCAACACGGTGCGCAAGGTGGTTCGGGCGCAGGAGTTGCCTTCGGGCTATCGGCGTCGCGAGCAGCCTCGGCCGAAGCTGGGGCCGTTCGTGCCAGTGCTCGAGTCGTGGTTGGAGGCTGAGGCGCAGCTTCCGGCACGCCAGCGGCGGACGGCTCGGCGGCTGTTCGAGGCCTTGCAGCTGGAGGGCTATGCCGGCGGCGAGGACAGCGTGCGTCGGTACGTGAGCCGCTGGCGCAAGGAGCGATCCTCCCAGCCGGCCGATGTGTTCGTGCCGCTGCAGTTTGCTCCCGGCGAGGCCTACCAGTTCGACTGGAGCCACGAGCAGGTCGAGATCGACGGACGGCCGCAGACGGTGAAGGTGGCGCACTTTCGGCTCAGCCACAGCCGCCGGGCGTTCGTGGCGGCCTATCCGCGCGAGTCGCAGGAGATGGTCTTTGATGCCCATGCGCGAGCCTTCGCCGCCTTTGGCGGCGTGCCGCGTCGCGGCCTCTACGACAACCTCAAGACGGCCGTAGATCGGGTGCTGCGGGGCAAGGATCGGCAGTTCAACCGGCACTTTTTGCGCCTGTGCGCGCACTACTTGGTCGAGCCCACGGCCTGCACCCCGGCCGCCGGCTGGGAGAAGGGGCAAGTGGAGAATCAGGTCGGCGACCTGCGATCGGCGATCTTCACGCCGCGCATCCGGGTGGCGGACTTCGACGAGCTCAACGCTCACTTGGCCGCCCGCTGTGAGGAACTGGCCGCCAAGCGGCGGCATCCCCAGCAGCGCGATCTGACCATCGCCGAGGTGTTCGAGGCCGAACGAGGCGCTCTGATGCCGCTGCCCGCGCTGTTCGATGGCTGCGCAAGCCGGGAGCTTCGGGTGAGCAGTACCGCGCTGATCGGCTTCGACCGCAACCGATACAGTGTCGACTGCCGCGCTGTGGGCCAGATCGTGACGCTGCGCGTCTACGCTCAACGGCTGGTCGTGCTGCTGGATGGGGAAGTCGTTGCCGAGCATCGGCGCCAGTTCGGCCGCGACAAGACGATCTACGATCCGTGGCACTACGTGCCGGTACTGCAGCGCAAGCCCGGCGCCCTGCGTAACGGCGCCCCGTTCGCCGACTGGGCCTTGCCCAGCGGGTTGCAGCGCATGCGCGGCAAGCTCGATCGCCGCCCGGACGGCGACCGTCAGTTCGCTGAGATCCTCGCCGCCGTGCTCAGCGACGGGATCGAGGCCGTTGATCAGGCCTGCCGTGAGGCCCTTGCGCAGGGCGCCGTCACCGCCGAGGCCGTGCTCAACGCCATCACCCGGGCCCGGCATCCCGACCCGATCCCGCCGATCCAGGTCCCCGAGGCCCTGAGCCTGCATCACGAACCGCTGGCCGACTGTGCCCGCTATGACCAACTCCGGCAGGTGGCCTGATGGACACCGCTCAGATGCTCGACACTATGAAAGGCCTGCGGCTGGCCGGCATGCGCCAAGCCTACGAAGAGACACTTCGCGACGGCCTCAAGCGGCGCCAGACCGTGCCCCAGATCCTCGGCCGCCTGCTACAGGCCGAGGCGGCTGACCGGCGACTGCGCTCGATCCGCTACCAACTCGGCGTGTCCAAGCTGCCCACCGCCAAGACGCTGACCGAGTTCGACTTCACCGACTCGCCGATCAATGAGGACATGCTGCGCGAACTGCACGAAGGCCACTTCATGGATCAGGCCCGCAACCTGATTCTGGTCGGCGGTACCGGCACCGGAAAGACCCACCTAGCCACTGCCATCGGAGGGCATGCCATCCGCAGCGGCCGGCGTGGTCGCTTCTACACCGCCGTGGATCTGGTCAACCGCTTGGAGCAGGAACAGCAAGGCTTGGCCCGTGCAGGCTCTGTCGCCCGACAGCTCACCCAGGTCGACTTCCTGATCCTCGACGAGCTGGGCTACCTGCCGTTCTCACCCTCCGGTGGCGCGCTCCTGTTCCACCTGCTCAGCCGGCTCTACGAAACCACCAGCGTCATCATCACCACCAACCTGAGCTTCGGCGAATGGGCCAGCGTATTCCATGACGCCAAGATGACCACCGCCTTGCTCGATCGCATCACACATCACTGCGACATCATCGAGACCGGTAACCAGTCCTGGCGATTCAAGCAGCGAACCGCTGAATCCGGGGGGGCAAATTTGGACGCCGACAGGGGGTCAGATTTGAATGCCGATTGACACGAAAGATCCAATACACCGGCAATGATGCAGCCGGCATCAGTGCGGGAACAGAAGTCCATTTCGAGTACGAGCAACGTTCGGATATTTCCACTTATCCGTCCTTCGGCTCGTACATGAATCGTTCACACCGGTTGAAGTGGGTCGAAGTGCGAGTCCAAGGATCGGCGGTGCGCCGCTACACCCCGACCTATGCTCCGACCGACGTTCGTGGAAAGTCGATCGTGACGTCGATTCAGGAATGCGCGGGTGCGAGCGGCACTACGTGCCTTCCGCCCACGACGTTTGAATGGCACGACGAACCCACGACGTATAGCTATTCGTCTGGGACCATGCCGTCGAATTTCGGCGGCGGCGGCTGGCGCAGCGTTGGTGACTTCGATGGAAACGGGCGGGCTGAAATTGCATCGCCTTCCGGGAGCTGTCAATCGGCGTTCAATTTTGACCCCTTGTCGGCGTCCAAAATTGACCCCCCAGCTTCAGCGGTTCGTTGCTTGAAGCGCCAGGACTGGTTGCCGGTCTCGACGATGTCGCAGTGATGCGTGATTCGGTCGAGCAGTGCGGTTGTCATCTTGGCGTCATGGAACACGCTGGCCCACTCGCCGAAGCTGAGGTTGGTGGTGATGATGACGCTGGTGGTTTCGTAGAGCCGGCTGAGCAGGTGGAACAGCAGTGCCCCACCGGACGGTGAGAACGGCAGGTAGCCGAGCTCGTCCAGAACCAGGAAGTCGACCTGGGTAAGCTGGCGGGCAACGGAGCCGGCGCGGATCAGGCCTTGTTGTTCCTGCTCCAGCCGGTTGACCAGATCCACGGCGGTGTAGAAGCGGCCGCGTCGCCCGCTGCGGATTGCATGGCCTGCGATGGCGGTGGCCAGGTGGGTCTTGCCGGTCCCGGTGCCGCCGACCAGGATCAGGTTGCGGGCGTGGTCCGTGAAGCGCCCTTCGTGGAGTTCGCGCAGCAGGGCTTCGTTGATCGGCGAGTCCTGGAAGTCGAACTCGGCCAGGGTCTTGGCGGTGGGAAGTTTGGCCACGCCGAGCTGGTATCGGATCGAGCGCAGGTGGCGATCAGCCGCTTCGGCCTTCAGCAGCCGTCCGAGGATCTGTGGGACGGTCTGACGGCGCTTGAGGCCATCGCGCAGAGTCTCCTCGTAGACCTGCCGCATGCCGGCCAGGCGCAGGCCCCTCATCGTGTCGAGCATTTGGGCGGTGTCCATCAGGCCACCTGCCGAAGCTGGTCGTAGCGGGCACAGTCGGCCTGCGGCTCGTGCCGCAAGCTCAGGGCCTCGGGCACTTGGATCGGGGCGACCGGTTCCGGATGACGTGCCCGCGTGATCGCGTTGATCACTGCATCGGCGGTGACCGTGCCCTGCGCCATGGCTTCGGTGCAGGCGGCATCCACCGCGTCGAGGCCGTCGCTTAGGACGGCGGCGAGCACCTCGGCGAACTGCCGGTCACCGTCCTTGCGGCTGGTGAGCTTGCGACGCATGCGTTCGAGTCCGGCTGGCAAGGCCCAATCGGCGAACGGGGCTCCGTTGCGTAGCGCGCCGGGCTTGCGCTTGAGCACCGGCACGTAGTGCCACGGATCGTAGATCGTCTTGTCGCGGCCGAAGCGCCGCCGGTGCTCGGCGACGACCTCACCGTCGAGCGACGCGACCAGACGCTGAGCGTAGACACGCAGGGTCACGATCTGGCCGACGGCCTGGCAGGCGACGCTATAGCGGTTGCGGTCGAACGAGATCAACGCCGTGCTATTTACGCGCAGTTCGCGCGTGACGCAGCCATCAAACGGCACCGGCAACGGCATCAGCGCCGGTTGTTCAGCCTCGAACACGTCGGCGATGGTCTGATCCCGCTGCTGCGGGTGTCGGCGGGTGGCCGTCAGCTCGTCGCAGCGCGCGGCCAGGTGGGCGTTGAGTTCGTCGAAGTCTGCCACCCGGATCCGCGGGGTGAAGATCGCCGCCCGCAGGTCCCCGACCTGGTTCTCAACCTGGCCCTTCTCCCACCCGGCGGCCGGCGTGCAGGCCGTGGGCTCCACCAAATAGTGCGCGCACATGCGCAGAAAATGGCGGTTGAACCGCCGATCCTTGCCACGAAGCACACGGTCCACGGCCGTCTTGAGGTTGTCGTAAAGCCCGCGCCTGGGCACGCCGCCGAAGGCGGCGAAGGCCCGTGCATGGGCATCGAACACCATTTCCTGCGTCTCGCGCGGATAGGCCACGACGAACGCCCGGCGGCTGTGGCTGAGCCGAAAGTGAGCCACCTTCACCGTCTGCGGCAAGCCGTCGATCACCACCTGCTCATGGCTCCAGTCAAACTGGTAGGCCTCGCCGGGCGCGAACTGCAGCGGCACGAACACATCCGGTGGCTGCGACGAACGAGCCTTGCGCCAGCGACTGACGTAGCGCCGCACGGTGTCTTCTCCGCCGGCGTAGCCTTCCAACTGCAATGCCTCGAACAGCCGTCGGGCGGTCCGGCGCTGCCGCGATGGCAGTTTGGCCTCCGCCTCCAGCCAAGACTCCAGTGTGGCCACAAACGCACCGAGCTTGGGCCGTGGCTGCTCGCCGCGCCGATACCCCGATGGCAGTTCGGGTGCCCGAACCACCTTACGCACCGTGTTGCGCGACAACTGCAGGTCCCGAGCAATCTGCTTGATGCCCTTGCCCTGCACAAACTTCATACGACGGATCTTGCCAATCGTCTCCATGCATAACACCCCGTGTTCACCTCGCTGGAATTGGTCGCGAGGCAAGACCATACGGGGGGTCAGTTTTGGGCGCCGATTACCCCCGCAGAGGGGTCATTTTTGGTTGCCGGTTCACAGGTGAAGTGTTCGGTGGTGACTACATTCGCATTGAGGCACCGGCCAACGGACCATGGGAGATTCTTCGTGAGAGCAATTCTGGGATAGCTTTTGCGAAAGGCAATCGCTCTTTGGCTGAAAGCTTTGTGGCTTGGGTGGCCGTGTTCGGCCTTCCGCCTATGAGTAGCCCCTCCGCGTTTGAAGAGTACGTCCGTACAGCTGCCAAGCAGGAAACAGATCCCGCGCGCTTCAAAATGGAGCAAGAGAAAGTTTCTTACACGGCCAGTCGGTCGTATCCCTGCGTCAGTTATCACTCCATTGCTGTTGATAA
>JBPEXR010000523.1:0-1704 GCA_052031355.1 Paracoccaceae bacterium | reverse complement strand
CTGGCGGATGTGGCACAGGGCCGCGCCGCCACGCTGGCCGGCTGCCTGCTGCGCCCCGAACGCGCCGGCCTGCGCATCTGCCGCGAGGCGGCCGCCGCCGCCGGCCCCGCGCCGGCCGGCGCGACCTGGGACGGGCGCTGGCAGGTCCGCCGCGCGGATGGCGCCGCCCCGGGCGAAGGGCTGGCGATCGCCGCGCTGGGCGAGGCGGGGCTGGCGCAGCTGCCCGCCCCGCCCCCCGGCACGCGCCCGCGCGCGGCACGCCTGGCCGACCCCGCGCTGTGGCAAGGCGAACGGCTGGTGGCCGCCCCCACCGCCGGCTGGCCGCAGGGCCATCACGCCGCGCTTGTCCCCGGCCGCGACAGCTTCGCGCATTGGCTGGATGCGCATTGAACCGCCGGGCTTCATCTCTATTTTAGTCACACGGCTTATGTGCTAGGCGCAGGGCCTCGGACCACATCGGGAGACATTCCTTGGGCAACGCACGCAACATCGCCTTCTGGGTCGTACTGTTTCTGCTCATCCTTGCGCTATTCAACCTGTTCTCGGGCGGGTCCGGCACGTTGCAGAGCCGCGAGATCAGCTACAGCGAATTCGTTCAGCAGGTACGCGACGACAACGTCAATTCGGTCACGCTGGATGGCGAGAAGGTCATGTTCCGCGGCGGCGACGGCACCGACTACGTGACCGTCAAGCCCGAGGACGCGGAGATCACGCAACTGCTGCTGGACAACGAGGTGCGCGTGCGCGCCGAACCGCAGGAGCAGTCGGGCTTTCAGACCTTCATCCTCAGCCTCGTGCCGTTCCTGCTGCTGATCGGCGTCTGGATCTACTTCATGAACCGGATGCAGGGCGG
The DNA here is from genome assembly GCA_052031355.1 of Paracoccaceae bacterium. Taxonomy (GTDB): domain Bacteria; phylum Pseudomonadota; class Alphaproteobacteria; order Rhodobacterales; family Rhodobacteraceae; genus JBPEXR01. The sequence goes on along the minus strand of JBPEXR010000523.1, from coordinate 851 downwards.
CGGCCGCGGCGGCGCCATGGGCTTCGGCAAGTCCAAGGCCAAGATGCTGACCGAAAAGCACGGCCGCGTCACCTTCGACGATGTCGCCGGCATCGACGAGGCCAAGGAAGAGCTGGAAGAGATCGTCGAATTCCTGCGCAACCCGCAGAAATTCTCGCGCCTGGGCGGCAAGATCCCCAAGGGCGCGCTGCTGGTCGGCCCTCCGGGCACCGGTAAGACGCTTCTGGCCCGTGCCATCGCGGGCGAGGCGGGCGTGCCCTTCTTCACCATTTCGGGCTCCGACTTCGTCGAGATGTTCGTGGGCGTCGGTGCCAGCCGCGTGCGCGACATGTTCGAGCAGGCCAAGAAGAACGCCCCCTGTATCGTCTTCATCGACGAGATCGACGCCGTGGGCCGTCACCGGGGTGCCGGCTATGGCGGTGGCAACGATGAACGCGAGCAGACCCTGAACCAGCTTCTGGTCGAGATGGACGGTTTCGAGAGCAACGAAGGTGTCATCATCCTCGCCGCGACCAACCGCCGCGACGTGCTCGATCCCGCTCTGCTGCGTCCGGGCCGTTTCGACCGTCAGGTCACCGTGCCCAACCCCGACATCAAGGGCCGCGAGAAGATCCTCTCGGTTCACGCTCGCAAGACCCCGTTGGGACCGGACGTCGACCTGCGCATCATCGCACGCGGCACGCCGGGTTTCTCGGGCGCGGATCTGGCGAACCTCGTGAACGAGGCCGCGCTCATGGCCGCCCGCGTCGGCCGCCGCTTCGTCACCATGGTCGACTTCGAGCAGGCCAAGGACAAGGTGATGATGGGCCCCGAGCGCCGTTCGATGGTGATGACCGCCGAGCAGAAGGAGA
>JBPEXR010000522.1:0-1956 GCA_052031355.1 Paracoccaceae bacterium | reverse complement strand
CGCATGGGGATGAGCCCGGCGCATTTCCAGCGCATCTTCTCGGCCTGGGTGGGCGTCTCGCCGAAACGCTACCAGCAGTACCTGGCGCTGGGACACGCCAAGCAGCTGCTGCGCGAGCGGGCGACGACGCTGGAGGCCGCGGTGGCGGCGGGCCTGTCGGGCGGCGGGCGCTTGCACGATCTTTTCCTGCGCTGGGAGGCGATGAGCCCGGGCGACTACGCCCGCCGCGGCGCCGGGCTGCAGATCCGCTGGGGCTGGTTCGACAGCCCCTTCGGCACGGCGCTGGCCATGGGCACCGACCGGGGCCTTTGCGGGCTGGCCTTCGCGGCGGAGACCGGGCGCGACGCGGCGATGGCGGACATGCAGGCCCGCTGGCCTGCCGCGCAATACGTGGAGGCACCCGAGCCGCTGCGTCCCTGGGTCGAGGCGGCCTTCGCCGGGCGCGGCGAGGCGCAGCTGCACCTTCTGGGCGGGCCCTTCCAGATCAAGGTCTGGGAGGCGCTTCTGTCGATCCCGCCGGGCCAGGTTTCCACCTATTCCGAGATCGCCCGCGCCATCGGTCACCCGTCGGCTGTGCGCGCGGTGGGCACCGCCGTGGGCCGCAACCCGGTCAGCTGGCTGATCCCCTGCCACCGCGCCTTGCGCAAGTCGGGCGGGCTGGGCGGCTACCACTGGGGTCTGCCCGTCAAGCGCGCGATGCTGGCCTTCGAGGCGGCGCGGGCCGAGGCGTAAGGCCCTGCGGCGACGTGCCCGGCCCTGCCCGCACGCCCGCTAACCCCCTGCGCGGAAAGGCGCCGATTCCCACGCAAGGGTGATTGGCAATCGGAACCCCGGGCTGCAAAGAAGCGTTAGACGTCCGACCGGACTTCACGGAAACGAGAGGCACATACGATGATGAAGATTTCCGCCCCCCGCCCGATCCTGCTTGCCAGTGTCGCGGCCCTGGGCCTGTCGGCCTGCGCCCAGCCTGGCGCCTATTCCGACGATCCCAACGCCAACGCCAAGCGCGGCGCGCTGATCGGCGCGGGCCTTGGGGCAGCGGCGGGTATCCTGGCCAGCGACGACAAGGACGAGCGCAAGAAGAACGCCGTCAAGGGCGCGCTGATCGGCGGCGCCGGCGGCGCGATCTACGGCAACGTGCTGGACCGCCAGGAAGCGGACCTGCGTCGCCAGATCGGCAACGACGACGTGATCATCCGCAACACCGGTGACCGCCTGATCGTCACCATGCCGCAGGATATCCTCTTCGCCACCGACAGCACCACTGTGCGCGCCGACCTGCAGTCGGACCTGCGCGCGCTGGCCGGCAACCTGCAGGCCTACCCCAACTCCACCGTCCAGGTGATCGGTCACACCGACCAGACGGGCGATGCCGCCTACAACCAGGACCTGTCCGAGCGTCGCGCACGCGCGGTGGCGGGCGTTCTGGTTTCCTCCGGCGTCTCGTCGGGTCGGATCCAGACCATCGGCCGCGGCGAAAGCCAGCCGATCGCCAGCAACCTGACCGCGGAAGGCCGCGCGCAGAACCGCCGCGTGGAGATCGTGATCCTGCCGAACGCCGCCTGATCGGCAGAGGCAGACCGACGTAAAGAGGCCCGGCCGCATTCCTGCGGCCGGGCCTTTCTATTGCCTACGTATCTCGGGCGGGCCGGCGTTCAGTGCCGCGCCGCGCCGAGGGGCTGCGAGATGTCGTGCAGCAGCTCGCGAACCTCGCCGCCGGCGTGCCGTGCGATATCCGCCTGGGCCAACATGCCGCAACAGCTGCCAGCCTCGTCCACCACCGGCAGGCGGCGCAGCTGGTGCGTCTCCATCAGATCGGACGCTTCTGACACCTCGGCGTCGGCGGCCACCGTCTCGGCCCCCTTGGTCATCACCTCCTGGACCTTCGCGTCGTGCCCAAGGCCGTTTGCGATACCGCGCAGCGCGATGTCGCGGTCGGTGACGATGCCGCTCAGC
>JBPEXR010000521.1:0-3673 GCA_052031355.1 Paracoccaceae bacterium | reverse complement strand
AAGATCGCCTTCCGCGAGGCGCATCTGACCGACTACCAGGACGCCAAGCTGGCCAAGCGCTACCGCAAGCTGGTGGACCGCGCCCAGGACGAAAAGCTGCGCGAGGCGATCGCTCTCGGCTACCACAAGCTGCTGTCCTACAAGGACGAATACGAGGTGGCCCGGCTGCTGCTTTCGACCCGCGAGAAGGCGCGCGAGACCTTCGAGGGCGATTTCGACATGTCCTTCCACCTGGCCCCGCCGCTGCTGTCGCGCATGGGCAGCGATGGCCGCCCCAAGAAGCGCAAGTTCGGCGGCTGGCTGGAGCGTCCGCTGCGCGTCGTGGCGCGGATGAAGGGCCTGCGCGGCACGCCGCTGGACATCTTCGGCTACACCGCCGAGCGGCGCATGGAGCGTGCGCTGATCCGGCAGTACGAGCAGGACATGGAGGAGGTGTTCACCCACCTCAAGCCGGAGACCCGCGACATTGCCGTGGCGCTGGCCGAACTGCCGCTGCAGATCCGCGGCTTCGGCCCGGTCAAGCAGGCAGCCGAGGCCAAGGCCGCCAAGCGCCGCGAGGAGCTGCTGGCCATGCTGCGCGCCGGCGGGCCGGACATGAAGCGCGCGGCCGAGTGATGTCATCTTCCCGTCACCGCGATTCGGCAGTATGAGCCGAGGGGCGCCCCGGGGAAGGGCGCAACCGGACGGGACGGGATGACGGCGATGAGCCAGGCGCGGATCGCGCGCGATATCAGCTATGCCCATTCCGCCGCCACGCGCGGCGGGCGGGCGCTGATCCGCATGATGGAAAACCTGACGGGGCGGCCGCACCTGCTGCGCCGCGCCCGCGGATACGAGGCGGACATCGCCTCGGGGCGGGACTTCTGGCAGGTCATGGTCGAGCGCTACGGCCTCAGCCTCGACATCGCCGCGGGCGGGCTGCACGCCATCCCGCGCGAGGGGCCGCTGGTGCTGGTGGCGAACCATCCCTTCGGCATCCTCGACGGGTTGATGATGGGCCACATCCTGGCCCAGGTGCGCGGCGATTTCCGCATCATGGCGCATGAGGTCTTCCGCCGGGCGCCGGATATCGAGCGCTTCATCCTGCCCATCAGCTTCGACGAGACGCGCGACGGCATCGCGCGCAACCTCGCCACCCGGCGCGCGGCGCTGGACTACCTGGGGCAGGGCGGGGCGATCGGCATCTTCCCGGGCGGCACCGTCTCCACCGGGGCAACGCCCATGGCGCGCCCGATGGACCCCTCCTGGCGTGCCTTCACCGCGCGGATGGTGGCGCGCTCGGACGCCTCGGTGGTGCCGGTCTACTTCGACGGGCACAACAGCCGCCTGTTCCAATGGCTCAGCCATGCCCATCCGACGCTGCGCATGGGGCTGCTGATCCAGCAGTTCCGCCGCCGCATCGGCCAGCCGGTGCGCGTCTGCATCGGCCAGCCCATCGCGCGGGCGGAAATCGCCGCGCGGTCGGGCGATGCGCGCGCGCTGATGGATTTCCTGCGCCGGGCAACGTATGAGCTTTCCCCGGAGCCTTTGGCCGATTATGGCTACGGGTTCGAGTTCGAGGAAAAACACCGGGCCTGAGGTCCGGCATTTACCCGCGGCGCCCCGGGCGCGGCGGCGGATCAGGGGGACGCGGCGTGGCTGTAGGGATTTTCGATTCCGGCCTGGGCGGGCTGACGGTTCTGCGGGCGGTGCAGGACCGCCTGCCGGAGGTGCCATTCGTCTATTACGGCGACAACGCCCATGCCCCCTATGGCGTGCGCGACGCCGATGACATCTACGCGCTGACCCGCGCCGGGGTGGAACACCTCTGGGCCAACGGGTGCGACCTGGTGATCCTGGCCTGCAACACCGCCAGCGCCGCGGCGCTGCGGCGCATGCAGGAGGCCGGCGTGCCGCCGGGCAAGCGCGTGCTGGGTGTCTTCGTGCCGCTGATCGAGGCGCTGACCGAACGGCAGTGGGGCGACAATTCACCCCCGCGCGAGGTCGCGGTGCAGCACGTCGCGCTTTTTGCCACGCCGGCAACCGTCTCCTCCCGCGCGTTCCAGCGGGAGCTGGCCTTCCGCGCCATCGGCGTCGATGTCGAGGCGCAGGCCTGCGGCGGCGTGGTCGACGCGATCGAGGAAGGCGACATGATCCTGGCCGAAGCCCTGGTGCGCAGCCACGTCGAGGCGCTGAAACGCAAGATGCCGCGCCCCGAGGCGGCCATCCTGGGCTGCACGCATTATCCGCTGATGGAAGAGGCCTTCCGCGACGCCCTCGGCCCCGAGGTGGCGGTCTACTCGCAACCCTCGCTGGTGGCCGAAAGCCTGGCCGATTACCTGGCCCGCCGCCCCGAGATGGTCGGCGCGGCGCGCGAGGGCGCGTATCTGACCACCGGCGATCCGCGCCGGGTGTCGGACCGCGCAACGCAGTTCATGCGACGATCGATCACCTTCTCCGCCGTGTGATCCCTTCCCATATAGCCCTCAGAGCGAGGACGACATGACACATAACATCGCCATCCTGGGCGCCTCTGGCTACACCGGCGCCGAACTGGTGCGGCTGATCGCAACGCACCCCAGCTTCCGCATCGTCGCGCTTGGCGCCAACTCCAAGGCCGGCCAGACCATGGGCGAGGTCTTCCCGCACCTGCGCCATCTCGACCTGCCGGAGCTTGTGACCGTGGACCAGATCGACTTTTCACAGGTCGATCTGTGCTTCTGCGCCCTGCCGCACAAGACCAGCCAGGAAGTGATCGCCGGCCTGCCGCGTGATCTGCGCATCGTCGATCTGTCCGCCGACTTCCGGCTGCGCGACCCGGCGGCCTACAAGCAGTGGTACGGCAACGACCACGCCGCGGTGGAGTTGCAGAAGGAGGCCGTCTACGGGCTGACCGAGTTCTACCGCGCGGAGATCCGCAACGCGCGCCTCGTGGCCGGCACCGGCTGCAACGCCGCGACCGGGCAATACGCGCTGCGGCCGCTGATCGTGGACCGGGTGATCGACCTTGACCGGATCGTGCTGGACCTCAAGTGCGCGGTCTCGGGCGCCGGGCGCAGCCTGAAGGAGAACCTGCTGCACGCCGAGCTGAGCGAGGGATACCACGCCTATGCCATTGGCGGCACGCACCGGCACCTGGGCGAGTTCGACCAGGAATTCTCGGCCCTGGCCGGGCGCGAGGTGAAGGTGCAGTTCACCCCGCACCTCGTTCCCGCGAACCGCGGCATCCTGGCAACCGTCTATGTCGAGGGCGCGCCCGAGGCGATCCACCAATCCCTGGCCGCTGCTTACGGCGAGGAGCCTTTCCTGGAGGTGCTGCCCTTCGGCGAGGCGCCCAGCACGCGCCACGTGCGCGGGTCGAACTTCTGCCACCTCGGGGTGACGGCGGATCGCATCCCGGGCCGGGCCATCGTCATCGCCGCGCTCGACAACCTGACGAAGGGTTCCTCGGGGCAGGCGATCCAGAACGCGAACCTGATGCTGGGAGAGGAAGAGACCGCGGGCCTGATGCTGGCCCCGTGCTTCCCGTAACGACATGCGAACACTGAAGAAACAACGCCGGATCCAGGTTCTTGCGCTGCTTGCGGTGGCGCTGGTCGTGGCCACGGGGCTGATCGGCTATGCCATGCGCGACGGCATCAACTACTTCCGCGCGCCGGCGCAGGTCCTGGCCGAGCCGCCGCGCCCGGACGAG
>JBPEXR010000520.1:0-4988 GCA_052031355.1 Paracoccaceae bacterium | reverse complement strand
TGGCCGAGGAATTCGGAAAGCTGCCCGGGGTCACCACCCAGCGTCTCTACGAATATGACGATCCGGACAAGCGCACCGCGCTGCGGGCCTACCGCCCAGACCTGGTCGAGGAAGCCGCGCGTCGGCGCGCCGCCGGCGGCTGAGGCGCGTCAGATCCAGGCGAGCAGCGCGAAAAGCGTCAGCGCGCCGCCGAAGATCGACAGCAGCATGTTGCGAAAGGCCAGCCCCAGCGCCAGCGTGACCAGCGCCGCCGCGGCGCGGGGCAGATCGAACGCCCCGCCCGTGGCCGCGGGCCAGACCACCATCGGCGCGATCAGCGCCGGCAGGACGGCGACGGCGGTGTAGCGCAGATGGCGCAGCAGCCAGCCGGGCAGGGGGCGGTTGCCCACCACGCCCAGGAAGATGAAGCGCAGCGCGAAACTGCCGAAGCCCAGCGCCGCGATGGTGATCCAGAGCTGCGCCTGGGTGAAGCTTTCGCCCATCATACCGTCACCCCGCGGCGCGCCAGCAGCACCTCGACCTGGGCGCCCGTCATCATCCCGGCGATGGCCGCGACCAGCAGCCCGAGGTTGAAGGGCAAGAAGGCCAGCGCCAGCGACAGGACCACCGCCACCAGGCAGGCCGAGACATGCGCCGCGCTGCGCAGCATCGGCGCCACCAGCGCGATGAAGGTGATGGGCACCGCGAAATCCAGGGCCATGCCTTCCGGAATGGCGCCGCCGATCATCGCGCCCAGCACCGTCGCGCCGTACCACAGCGGGCAGACCGGGGTGACGGTGCCGAAGAAGGTGGCCAGCTTCTCTGCCGGACTCATCTGCGGGCGTTTCTCGAACTCGGCGATCGAGGTGGCATAGCTCTGGTCCACCGTAAAATAGGCGACCAGCGCGCGGTGCCAGGGCTCGGCGCTGCCCAGGTGCGGCGTCAGCGAGGCGGAATACATCGCCAACCGCAGGTTCACCGCCAGGGCGGAGATCACCGCGATCAGCGTCGGTGCCCCGTCGCTGAGAAGCTGCAGCGCGGTGAACTGCGCCGCCCCCGCGATCACCACCACCGAGAAGGTGAGCGTCTCCAGCACGTGCAGCCCCGCCTCGGTCGCGACCACGCCGAACAGCATGCCGAAGGGCACGATCACCACCACGAAGGGCAGCCCGGCGCGAAATCCGCGCCAATAGGCCGTTTTGACGGTGGAGGATGCCATGCTCTGCCCCTAAACTCCTGTCGCTGAACCTCGAATAGACGCAGCCCCAGGGAGATGCAATTGGCCGTCCAAGACGATCTCGCCGGCTACCTGATCGCGCCGGACCCCGGCGCGGCGCGCCTGACCCGCCCGGTGACGGGGCGCGATCACACCGGCGCGGAGGTCGATCTGCGCGTGGTCGAGGAGCGCCCGCTGACCATCTTCCTGAACGGGCAGGAGATCGTCACCGCCATGACCATCGGCGACTACCCGGAGTATCTGGCGCTGGGTTTCCTGCGCAACCAGGGCATGCTGCGCGACGGCGAGACTGTCACCGGCATCTCCTACGACGAGGAGGTCGAGACCGTCGTCGTGCGCACCGATCGGCCGACCAACTACGAGGAAAAGCTGCGCCGCAAGACCCGCACCTCGGGCTGCGCGGTGGGCACGGTCTTCGGCGACATGATGGAGGGGCTGGAGGACCTGCGCCTGCCTGACGATCCGCTGCGCGCCTCCTGGCTGTATGCCCTTTCGGCGAAGATCAACCGCACGCCCTCGCTCTACCTCGAGGCGGGGGCGATCCACGGCACGGTCCTGTGCGAGGAAGATCGCCCGCTGGTCTACATGGAGGATGTCGGCCGGCACAACGCCGTCGACAAGGTGGCCGGCTGGATGCTCTCCGAAGGGGTCGGGCCGGAGGGCAAGATCCTTTACACCACCGGGCGGCTGACCTCGGAGATGGTGATCAAGACGGCGCAGATGGGGATCCCGGCGCTGGTCTCCCGCTCGGGCTTCACCGCCTGGGGGGTGGAGATCGCGCGCCAGGTGGGGCTGACGCTGATCGGCCGCCTGCGCGGGCAGCGCTTCGTGTGCCTGTCGGGCGAGGCGCGCCTGGTTCGCGACGCCGATCCCGCGGCCGTGCCGGACGAGCCGCGCAAGATGCGCCGCAAGGCCGCGGGGGATACGCCGTGAAGGCGCCGCTGGGGGTGATCCTGGCCGGCGGCGCGGCGCGGCGCATGGGCGGCGGTGACAAGGGCCTGCTGCAGGTCGGGGGGCAAAGCCTGCTGGAGCGCGTGATCGCGCGCCTGTCGCCGCAGGTGGCCGGGCTGGCGCTCTCGGCCAATGGCGAGCCGGCGCGTTTCGCGGAGCTGGGCCTGCCGGTGCTGCCCGACAGCCTGCCGGACCGTCCCGGCCCGCTGGCGGGCGTTCTGGCCGGCCTCGACTGGGCCGCGGGGCAGGGCGCCGATTGCATCGTCACCGCCGCGGCCGACACGCCCTTCCTGCCCTGCGACCTGGTGCCCCGGCTGCAGCTTGCCGGCGAGGACATGACCCACCCGCTGGTCCTGGCCGCAACGCCGGACCCCGCGGGCCGCGCGCGGCGGCACCCGACCTTCGGCCTGTGGCCCGTGGCGCTGCGCGACGATCTGCGCGCGGCGCTGGAAGGCGGGCTGCGCAAGGTCGTCGCCTGGACCGATCCGCACGGCGGGCGGCAGGCGCTGTTCCCGGCCCAGCCGTTCGACCCTTTCTTCAACGTCAACACGCCCGAGGACCTGGCCCTGGCCGAGGACCTGGCGCGGGAGGGCGCATGAAGCTTTACGGCGTGACGGGCTGGAAGAACTCCGGCAAGACCGGCCTGGTGGAGCGGCTGGTGGCCGAGTTCACACGCCGCGGTTTGCGCGTCTCGACCGTCAAACACGCGCATCATTCCTTCGACATCGACCACGCCGGCACCGACAGTTACCGCCACCGCGCCGCCGGGGCGGGCGAGGTACTGCTGGCCTCGGCCCGCCGCGTCGCGGTGATGCAGGAATTGCCGCCCGATGCGCCCGAGCCCACTCTGGAGGCGCTGCTGGCCCGGCTGCAGCCCGCCGACCTGGTGCTGGTCGAGGGCTACAAGCGCGACGCCCACCCCAAGATCGAGGCGCATCGCGCCGCCACCGGGCAGCCGTTGATGGCCCCCGGCGCGCCCACCATCCGCGCCGTGGCCAGCGACAGCCCCGAGGGGCTGGAGACCGGGGGATGCCCGGTCTTCCACCTCGACGACACCGCCGGTATCGCCGATTTCATCCAGCGCGAGGTCGGGCTGTGACGGGGTTCGACGCCTTCATCTGCGTTGATTGGGCCTCGGGCAACGACACCGGCCCGCGGCCCCGGCGCGACGCCATCTGGATCGCAGAGGCGCCGGCGGGGGGCGTGGCGGCGCCGCCCCTCTACCTGCGCAACCGCGCCCGGGCCGAGGGGTGGCTGACGGCGCGCATCGAACGGGCGCTGGCGGCGGGGAGGCGGCTGGCGATCGGTTTTGATTTTCCCTTTGCCTACCCTGCGGGCTTTGCCGAGGCCTTGACCGGCACGCCGGACCCGCTGGCCCTCTGGGACTGGCTGGAGGCGCGGATCGAGGATGGCCCGGGCGCCAACAACCGGTTCGACCTGGCGGGGGAGGTGAACCTGCGCCTCGCGGCCGGGCAGGGGCCCTTCTGGGGCAACGCCCTGGCGCGCGATATCCCCGGCCTGCCGCGCAACAAGACGGGCTACCGCAACCCCTTCCCGGAGCGGCGCGCGGCCGAGGCGCGGGCCACCGGCAGTTTCACCTGCTGGCAACTGGCCGGCGCCGGTGCGGTGGGGGCGCAGGTGCTGACCGGCCTGCCGGTGCTGGCGCGGCTGCGGCGGCGCTTCGCAGGCCAGATCGCCGTCTGGCCCTTCGAGGATCTGGGCGATGCGCCCGTCGTCCTGCTGGAGGTCTGGCCCTCGCTCCTGCGTGCCGAGGTGGCGCGGCGGGAGGCCTTGCTCGGCCCCGGCGCCCCGCCGCGCGATGCGACGCAAGTGGCCGTCGTGGCCGAGGCGCTGGCCGGCCTGGACCCGGCGCGCCTTGCCGCGATCGCCGCCGACGTGCCGCCCGAGGCGCGGCAGGAGGCCTGGATCTTCGGGCTTGGCCACGAGGACGCGCTGGCCGCTGCCGCGCGCGGCGCCGGGGGCGGCACGGGGGGCGGGCAGTCCGAAACGGCAGTGCCCGCCCAACCGCCCGCGCCGCCGCCGTTGCGGAACGATTGTTTCGCCCTTCCGCCGGGGGTGGACTGGACGCCGGTGGACACCGCGCTGGCGCATCTGCGCGACAACCTGCGCCCCACGGTGGGCCGCGAAAGCGTGCCGCTGGGCCGGGCGCTGGGCCGCATCCTGGCCGCCCCGGCCATGGCCCGCCGCGCCAACCCGCCGCAGCCCAATTCCGCCGTCGACGGGTTCGGCTTCGCCCATGCGGCGCTTGATGGGCCGGGGCCCTACAGCCTGCCGCGGCTGCCGGGGCGGGCGGCGGCGGGCGTGCCGCTGGGCCGGCCGGTGCCGCGCGGCCAGGCGGTGCGCGTGCTGACCGGCGCGGCCCTGCCCCAGGGCGTGGACACCGTCGTGCTGGACGAGGATGTCGCCGCGACGGATCAGGCCATCGCCTTCCGCGGCCCGGTCAAACCCGGCGCCAACACCCGCAAGGCGGGCGAGGATGTACGGCAAGGCGCCGAGGTTCTGCCCGCCGGGCGGCGGCTGACCCCGGCGGACCTGGCGCTGCTGACCTCCGCCGGCCTCGGGACGCTGGAGGTGCACCGGCGGCTGCGGCTGGGCGTGCTCTCGACCGGGGACGAGCTGGTCGAGGCGGGCGGCACGGCGGGCGAGGGGCAGATCTTCGACGCCAACCGGCCGATGCTTCTGGGGCTGGCCGCGCGCTGGGACTACACGCCGGTCGACCTGGGCCGCGCCCCCGACGACCGCGCGGCCTTGCGCGCGCGGCTGGACGCGGCAGCGGGGCAGGTGGACGCGATCCTGACCT
>JBPEXR010000052.1:0-2899 GCA_052031355.1 Paracoccaceae bacterium | reverse complement strand
TTCGCCCTGGCGCTGCCGCTGATCGTCCCCGAGGCGGCGATCGGGCTGGCGCTGCTGATGGTCTACATCCGCCTGGGCCTGGCCGGCAGCCTGGGCGGGATCATCGTGGCGCATCTCATCCCGACCATTCCCTACATGGTGCGCATGCTCACCGCCGTCTGGCAGGGCATCGGCCCGGCCTACGAGGAGCAGGCCCAGGTCCTGGGGGCCAGCCGCTGGCAGGTGCTGCGCCTCGTCACCCTGCCGATGCTGATGCCGGGGATCCTGACGGGGGTGCTCTTCGCCTTCCTGGTCTCCAGCAACATCTTTTTGCTGACCTTCCTGCTGGGGCAGGGCGAGGTGCTGACGCTGCCGGTGCTGCTGTTCTCCAAGCTGTCGGGCGGGACGATCGACGCCTCGGCGGCGGGGCTGGCGCTGGTGGTCTGCGCGCCGGGGTTCGTCATGCTGCTGCTGGCCGAGGGGCTGCTGCGCGGCGCCGGGCTGGCGCGCGGCTTCGGGTAGGGCGGGGGCAGGGCCTTCGGCAATCCCGGCGCGCGGGCCTGCGCCGCCGCTTCAGGCGCGCGGCGCCGGCACCTCGGCCAGCGCGGCGGCCAGCGCGGCAGTCAGCGTCTCGGGGCGCTCCATGTAGCCCGCCGCCTGGGCAAGCACGCGCTGCAGCGCCGCCTCGGCCTCGGCCTGGGCTTGCGCCCCGCGGGCACGCAGCACCGCCGAGGGGTGGCGGGCGATCAGCACCGGGGTGCCGTCCGCCGCCCGCTCCAGCCGCCCCTCGCGCGCGAGCACCCCCTGGCCGGAGCCTGTCAGCGCCCCGGCCGCGGTCGCGCCCAGGGCGAGCACCAGCTTGGGCTTCACCAGCGCCCGCTCGGCGTCGAGCCACCAGCGGCAGGCCTCCACCTCGCCCCGGTCGGGGCTTTGGTGGATGCGCCGCTTGCCGCGCGGCTGGAATTTGAAGTGCTTGACGGCGTTGGTGACGTAAGCCGCGCGGCGCGGCAGCCGAGCGCGCCCGGCCAGCCGGTCGAAAAGCTGCCCCGCAGGCCCGGTGAAGGGCCGGCCGGAGAGATCCTCCTGGTCGCCCGGCTGCTCGCCCACCACCATCAGCGGCGCCTTCGCCGGGCCTTCGCCGGGCACGGCCTGCGTGGCGTGGCAATGCAGCGCGCAGCGGGTGCAGGCGCCCAGCTGCGCGTTCAGCGCCTCCAGGCTTGCGGGACGGCCCGCGGGCGCGGCGGGGCGGCGCGCGGCCAGGTCCTGCGAGAGGCGCTGCGTGATCTTGCCCGCCCGTTCCGGCGGCACGCTGGGGGCGGCGGCGGCCATGCGCGCCGCCCGGGCCTGCGCCCCGGCGATCAACCCCGGGATCAGCTGCGCCTCGGGCAGGTTCTTCCAGTATTTCTGCGGCATCTCCGATTGCATCGCCTTCACCTTCAGGCGCGCGGGATTGAAGATATTGGCGAAATACGTCCGCCAAAGGTCCTCTGTCGCGTCCTCGGGCAGGGGCGGGCGGGGGCGCCCGGCCTCGAAACGCACCGCGCCCCCCTCGAAAAAGGCCGAGAGGTCCGGCGTGAAGATCGCCCAGTCCATGTCGCCGAACCGGCGCGCGAAGAAGGGCACGGCGGCCTCCAGGATCGGGTGCTCGGGTTCGAACCAGGCGGCGAAACTGCGGCGCGGCGCGCCCTCGGGGGTCACCTCGCGAAAGCGCAGGAAGGCGTGCATCTTGTGCAGATCGCGCCGCACGGATTTCTCCATCGCATAAAGCTGCGCCACCGCCGGCGCGGCGCGGTCGCGCAGAAGGGCGGGGCGGTCCTGCAGCGCCCAGAGCATGGCGTAGAGGCGGGCGAAACGCTGCGGGTCGGAATGAAAGACCACCGCCCGGTCCAGCTGGGTGAAGGCGCGCGGGGCGGTGGGCGCGGGGCGCGGCGTGGCCGTTGCTGTCGCGCTCGCCCCCGGCAGCGGCCCCGGCGCGCCGCCATCGAAAAGATCCGCCGCCGCGCCTTCGCCGGCGCGCGTCCAGCGCAGGGCCTCGGGCGGGGTGCCGGCCACCAGCGCCGCCCGCGCCGCATCGCGCCAGGCCTTCAACACCCCGGTGCGTGGCAACTCCACCCGCTGCATCAGAAGAGCTGCAGTTGCTCGGGCGGCGGCGCGAAGCGCGCGCGCAGGTCCGCGCTGTCGGTCAGCCCGCCCGGTGTCCAGTCGCGGCAGGTGATGAAGGGGCGCGCCTTCTTCACCCCCGCGCCCATGCGGGCCAGATCCTCGTAGCCCAGCGTGCGGTGGCGGCGGGCGGCGATGATGCGCTGCACGGTCTTGGTGCCGAAGCCCGGCACCCGCAGCAGCATCTCGCGCTCGGCCCGGTTCACGTCCAGCGGGAAATGGTGCCGGTTCGCCAGCGCCCAGGCCAGCTTGGGATCGACCGCGAGGTCGAGGTTGCCGCCCGGGGCCGCGCCGGTGATCTCCTCCACCCCGAAGCCGTAGAAGCGCAGCAGCCAGTCGGCCTGGTAGAGGCGGTGCTCGCGCATCAGGGGCGGGCGCACCAGCGGCAGCACCGCCGAGGCGTCGGGAATGGGCGAAAAGGCCGAGTAATAGACGCGCTTCAGCCCGTAGCTGGAATAGAGCCGCGTCGACTGGCGCAGGATCGTCGCGTCGTTCGCCGGATCGGCGCCGACGATCACCTGCGTCGATTGCCCGGCGGGGGCGAACCGTGGCGCGCGGCGGCCGGTATGGCTGCGGTCCTTCGCGGCCTCGCGGCGCAGGCGCACCTCGCCCATGGCGCGGCGGATCTGGCCCGGGTCCTTCTCCGGCGCGTAGGATTTCACCGCCTCGTCGGTCGGCAGCTCGATGTTGATCGACAGGCGGTCGGCAAGGCGGCCGGCCTCCTCGATCAGCTCCGGCGCGGCGTCGGGGATGGTCTTGA
>JBPEXR010000519.1:0-2289 GCA_052031355.1 Paracoccaceae bacterium | reverse complement strand
TGAACCAGCACGGCCCCGATGCCTTCAAGTTCTACACCCGCACCAAGACCGTGACGGCCCGCTGGCCCAGCGGCATCAAGGAAGGCGGCGAGTTCAACTTCAAGGCGATGGACTAAGCCATCCGCCGCACATGACAGGAAAAGGCCGGGCCCCGCCCGGCCTTTTTCGCGTTCGGGGGTCCGTGCGGCGCCCCGGCGCCATTCGTCCGGCGCCCCCCCGCTGCCGCTAGCCGCCGGCCGCCCTTGCCAAGCCCCCGCGCCGCGCCAGTTTCTGCCGCCAGGAGGTGCGCCGATGAAAGAGCCCGATTTCACCCTCGGCATCGAGGAAGAATTCCTGTTGGTGGACCGCGACAGCAAGGCGCTGGTCGAGGCGCCCGAGGGGCTGATGGCCGAATGCGCCGCCGAGCTGGACGGCCAGGTCTCGCCCGAGTTCCTGCAATGCCAGATCGAGATCGGCACCGAGGTCTGCGCCGACATCGCCGCGGCGCGCGAGGATCTCAAGCGCCTGCGCGCCACCATCAGCCGCGTCGCCGCGCGGCACAACCTTGCCCCCATCGCCGCCTCCTGCCACCCCTGGGCGGACTGGAAGGCGCAAAGCCACACCGAGAAGGAACGCTACGAAAAGCTCAGCCGCGACCTGGGCTCCATCGCCGACCGGATGCTGATCTGCGGCATGCACGTCCATGTCGGGCTGGAGGAGAAGGCCCTGCGGATCGACCTGATGAACCAGGCGGCCTATTTCCTGCCGCATCTGCTGGCGCTTTCCACCTCTTCCCCCTTCTGGCAGGGGCGCGACACGCTGACCGACAGCTGGCGCATCTCGGTCTTCGACAACATGCCGCGCACCGGGCTGCCGCCGCATTTCAGCGGCTGGGACGACTACCAGCGTTCCGTCGGGGTGCTGACCGACCTGGAGCTGATCGAGGACGCCTCGAAGATCTGGTGGGACCTGCGCCCCTCCGCCGGGTTTCCGACGCTGGAGATGCGCATCTTCGACGTGCAGCCACGGCTGGAGGATGCGTTGGCGCTGGCCGCCTTCACGCAATGCCTGATGCGCATGCTCTGGCGGCTGCGCAGCCGCAACCAGCGCTGGCGCCGCTACGAGCCCTTCCTGGTGGCCGAGAACCGTTGGCGCGCGCAGCGCTACGGCGTGCGCGAGGGGCTGATCGACTTCGGCCGCGGCGCCATCGTCCCGGTGCCGGAGCTGACCGATGAGGTGATCGAGATGCTGGACCAGGACGCCGGCATCCTGCGCTGCTCGGAGGAGCTGGAGCGTTGCGCCACGATCGCCCGCCGCGGCACCTCTGCCGACCGCCAGCGCGCGGTGCGCGATGCCGCCCGCGACGAGGGCGCCGACGCGCATGCCGCCATGGAGGCGGTCGTCGCCCACCTGATCGAGGAGTATCACGCCGACCTCTGACGCCGGCCCGCCACACCCGCGTATTTTCGCCGGACCCGCCCCCTGCCCGCCGGTGCGCAGGCGAATTTCTGCAAGACCGCCGCGCGCAATTGCGGCTTGCAAAACTCCTGCAACATTCGGTTATTTAACAGGTGTTCAATTTACACGAGGAGGGACCGCCGATGGACTTCGCCCTTTCGGAAGAACAGACCGCCATCTTCGACATGGCCTATGCCTTCGGGCAGGAACATATCGCCCCCCACGCCCGCGCGTGGGAAAAGGAAGGCACCATCCCGAAAGAGTTGTGGCCCAAGGTGGCCGAACTGGGCCTTGGCGGCATCTACGTCAGCGAAGAGCACGGCGGCTCCGGCCTGACGCGGCTGGACGCGACGCTGGTCTTCGAGGCGCTGGCGATGGCCTGCCCCTCCGTCGGCTCCTTCCTGTCGATCCACAACATGTGCGGCGGCATGATCGACAAGTTCGGCACAACCGAGAACAAGCAGAAGTGGCTGCCGGACCTGTGCTCCATGTCCAAGGTCTTCTCCTACTGCCTGACCGAGCCGGGCTCGGGCTCGGACGCGGCGGCGCTGCGCACCCGGGCCGAGCGCACCAACGAGGGCTACACGCTGAACGGGGTGAAGGCCTTCATCTCCGGCGGCAGCTATTCGGACGCCTACCTCGCCATGGTGCGCACCGGCGACGAGGGCCCGGGCGGCATCTCCGCCATGGTGATCGAGGCCGGCACCGAGGGGCTGAGCTACGGCGGGCTTGAAGACAAGATGGGCTGGCGCTCGCAGCCGACCTCGCAGGTGCAGTTCGACGATTGCAAGGTCGCGGCAGAGAACCTGCTGGGCGAGGAAGGCCGCGGCTTCCGCTATGCCATGGCCGGGC
>JBPEXR010000518.1:0-4506 GCA_052031355.1 Paracoccaceae bacterium | reverse complement strand
TGCTCTACGCGATGGACAGCCCCTGGTCGGGCGGCGCGCGCGGCTTCAGCCGGGGGCGGATCTACGCCCGCGACGGGCGGCTGGTGGCCGATGTCGCGCAAGAAGGCCTGGTGCGGCAGATCACCCCGCGGGGGTAGGGCGCGCAAGCGCCGAACGATTAAGGGTCGAACGGAAGCGTCTAAGAGGCGTGCCGGTCGCCACTTAGTTTGCACGAAGACAATCGATGAAAGGCCGTTGGCTGCCGAATGGCGGAGGCCGTATGCCTTTGCTCGGTGCAACCTGGCAGCCGCGCAATTGCGAATAGGGTGGGCATCTGGCGCGGCATATCGCGCGCCATGAAACGGGGGTCTGCCTTCGCAGGCGCCGCCAGCGGTCCACTCCGGCGCGCCTTGGCGCCTCCGCCTACCGCAGCCGCTGCTCCGTCTCGGCGTCGAACAGCATGGCCTCTTCCGCCGCGAAGGTGACGGAGACGGCGGTGCCCTCGGGCACCATCTCGGTGCCGCGGGTCTCGACCACCAGCTTTTCGCCGCTGGGCAGGATGACGTGGTCATAGGCCACGCCGCCCAACTGCTCCGACAGGTCGACGCGCGCGGCGCCGTCATCGGTGATGTCCAGCGCGATGTGTTGCGGCCGCAGGCCCAGCAGGACCCGGCGCCCCTCCTCCGGCAGCCGGGCAGGGGCCTCGACCGCGCCGCCGAGGCCGGGGACGACCAGCCGGCCCCCCTCGATCCGCCCGGCCAGGAAGTTCATGCTGGGCGAGCCGATGAACCCCGCCACGAAGCGGTTGTCCGGGTCCTGGTAGAGTTGCATCGGCGTGCCGACCTGTTCGATCCGGCCGGCGCGCAGGACGACGATCTTGTCGGCCAGGGTCATCGCTTCGACCTGGTCGTGGGTGACGTAGATCATCGTCGCGCCGATCTCCTTGTGCAGGCGCGCGATCTCCACCCGCATGTCGACGCGCAGCTCGGCGTCGAGGTTCGACAGCGGCTCGTCGAAGAGGAACACCTCCGGGCCGCGCACGATGGCCCGGCCGATGGCGACGCGCTGGCGCTGCCCGCCCGACAGCGCCTTGGGCTTGCGCTCGAGGTAGTCGTCCAGCTGCAGGATGCGGCTGGCCTCGGCGACCTTTTCGCGGATCTCGGCCTTCGGGTGGCCGTTCATGCGCAGCCCGAAGCCCATGTTCTCGGCCACCGTCATGTGGGGGTAGAGGGCGTAGGTCTGAAAGACCATCGCCACGCCCCGGTCCGCCGGTTCGGCCTGGGTCACGTCGCGCCCGCCGATGGCAATTTGCCCGGCGCTTGTCTCCTCGAGCCCCGCGATCATGCGCAAAAGGGTGGACTTCCCGCAGCCCGAGGGGCCGACGAAGACGCAGAATTCGCCGTGCTGCACCTCCAGGTCGATCCCGTGGATCACCTGGACGTCGCCGTAGCGCTTGGTCGCGCCGGTCAGGGTCACTCCGGACATGGGGCTGCTCCTTTCTGCGGATCGGCGGCGCCGGGAAATTGCCAGTCGCGGGCTGCGGCGGCGATCTGGCCGGCGCAGTCGCGCAGCGCCGGGCGCAGTTCGGCCAGCGCCTCCAGCGAGGTGCGGCGCGTGGTGCCGGTGATGGACAGGCCGCCCAGCACCCGGCCGCCCGCCAGGATCGGCACGGCGACGCAGATGATGCCGGGCTCGTGCTCCTCGCGGTCGAAGGCGACGCCGGCGGCCCGGATCTGCGCCAGCTCGGCGCGCAGCGCCTCGGGGCCGTCCAGCGTCTGCGGGGTGTAGCGGTAGAAGCTCTGCTTGCCGATCGCCGCCTCGCGCGCGGCCTCCGGCAGATGCGCCAGCATGGCCTTGCCGACGCCGGTGCAATAGCCCGGGCCGATCTTGCCGGCCTGGCTGAACATCTGCACCGGCTCGGCCGCGTTGCGCTTGTCGACGTAAAGGACCTGTCCGTTGTCGAGCTGCGCGAGGTGGATCGTCTGCCCGGTCTGCGCGCTGAGCGCGTCGATGTAGGGCCGCGCGATCGGCGCCAGCGAGGAGGCCGCCCAGGCTGCATGCGCCAGCCGCACCAGCCGCAGCCCGGGGGCATAGGTCTGGGCCTCGGCATCGTAGCTGAGCATGCGTTGGCTGGTCAGGGTCTGCAGCAGGCGGTGCAGCGTGGCGCGCGGCCAGGGGCTGCGGGCCAGCAGTTCGGAGAACCGGCAGGGCCGCCCGGCCTCGGCCACGAGGTCGAGCAGGTCCAGTGCCTTGCCCACGGTGCCGCCATCGGCCGCCACCTTGTTCATCCCGTCGCCTCCCCATCGCGCCGGGTCTGCGCCCGGCCATTGACAGGCTAGCCCATCGAGTCGCATAGTTTCAATAGTTGGAATGGCGTTCCATTATTTGAGATTAGCGAGGATGCCACCAGCCGCCGTGCCCCTGCGGGGCGCGGGCGACATGCATGGGAGGATGACATGACACGCACAATCAGCCGCATCGGCGCTGCCCTGGTGGCGTCGAGCTTTCTGACCGGCGCCGCCTTCGCGGGCACGCTGGTCATCAACACCGACACGTCCGACCCGGCGCCGAAGGCCGCCTTCGAGGCGCTGATCGAGGGGTTCAAGGCCGAGAACCCGGACGTCGAGGTGAAGTGGAACGTCTTCGACCATGAAGGCTACAAGACCTCGATCCGCAACTTCCTGACGGCCGACGCGCCCGACCTGGCCAACTGGTACGCCGGCAACCGGATGCTGCCTTACGTCAACGCCGGCCTCTTCGAGCCGGTGGACGATGTCTGGGAGGAGCACGGCCTGAACGAGAAGCTGGCCTCGGCCAAGGGGTCGATGACCATCGACGGCAAGATCTGGGGCGTGCCCTATACCTACTACCAGTGGGGCATCTACTACCGCGAGGACATCTTCGAGGAGCAGGGCATCGGCCCGGTCGAGACCTTCGACCAGCTTCTGGCCGCCTGCGAGACGCTGAACGCCGCCGGGATCACCCCGATCACCATCGGCACCAAGTACCTTTGGACCGCTGCGGGGGTCTTCGACTACCTCAACCTGCGCACCAACGGCTACGAGTTCCACATGGCGCTGACCAACGGCGAGGTTCCCTGGACCGACCCCAAGGTCAAGGACACCATGGAAAACTGGAAGAAGATGCTGGACGCGAACTGCTTCCTGGAGAACCACGCCGCCTATTCCTGGCAGGAGGCGCTGGCCCCGATGGTGCAGGGCGATGCCGCGATGTACGTCATGGGCAATTTCGCCGTCGCGCCGCTGCGCGACGCCGGGCTGACGGACGATCAGATCGGCTTCATGCAGTTCCCGGCGATCAACCCCGACGTGCCGATGGCCGAGGAGGCCCCGACCGACACGATCCACATCCCGGCGAACGCCAAGAACAAGGAGGACGCCAAGAAGTTCCTCGCCTATCTCGCCCGCGCCGACGTGCAGACCCAGATCAACAAGACGCTGGGCCAGCTGCCGATCAACCGCGATTCCGAGGTCGGCGACGACGAGTTCCTGAAGGCCGGCTACGAGATGCTCAGCAACACCGAGGGCGGCATCGCGCAGTTCTTCGACCGTGACGCCCCGGCGGAGATGGCGAAGGCCGGCATGGAGGGCTTCCAGGAGTTCATGGTCAAGCCCGACCGCATGGATGCCATCCTCGAACGGCTCGAGAAGGTGCGCGCGCGCGTCTACAAGTAAACCCCGCGCCGGCCGGAGACCCCCGGCCGGCGCATAGCCCGCCCGTGCGCCGCGCCCAGCCCTGCGCGGCGGCGCGGCCCGCCGCCCGGCCTTGCTGACCACCCGGAAGGACCGCCCATGACACAGGCCACGCTTCCCGACCGGCACCCGCCCGTGATGGGCGCCGCGGCGCCCCGCGGCACCTGGTGGCGGCGCAACCAGCAGCGCCTTGCGCCCTGGCTGTTCCTGGCGCCGGGAATCGCGATGTTCCTGCTCTACGTCATCATCCCGATCTTCCGCTCGATGAGCATCTCCCTTTATGCCTGGGACGGGCTGGGCGAGGCGGAATACGTGGGCCTGGCCAACTACGCCGAGCTGGCAGAGGACGAGGCCTTCTATACCTCGCTGAAGAACAACGTGATCTGGCTGGTGCTCTACATGCTGGCCATTCCCGCGGGCCTGATGGCCGCGCTGTTCCTCAACCAGACGGTGCGCGGCATCCGCATCTACAAATCGCTCTTCTTCTTTCCCTTCGTCATCAGCCAGGTTGTCGTCGGGCTGGTCTTCGCCTGGTTCTACGATCCCACCAACGGGCTGATGAACGTGGTGCTCGGCTGGTTCGGCGCCGGGCCCATCGCGGTGCTCGCGAACGAGGATTACGTGACCTACGGCATCATCGCCGCCGGCCTCTGGCCGCAGACGGCCTATTGCATGATCCTGTACCTGACGGGTCTGAACGCGGTCGACCCCGAGCAGATCGAGGCCGCGCGCCTCGACGGGGCGAAAGGCTGGCGCATGCTGTGGCACGTGGTGCTGCCGCAGCTGAAGCCCGCGACCTTCATCGCCATCGTCG
>JBPEXR010000517.1:0-3709 GCA_052031355.1 Paracoccaceae bacterium | reverse complement strand
GTGCGGTCGCGCACCCCGCCGAGGGCCGCGATGGCCTTGCCCCGCTCGCCCCCGGCGAAACGGCGCCAGATCTCGGGCCGGGCGAGGTCGGGCGCCAGATCGTCCATGTAGACGCCGTCCTGGCTGAGCAGCGTCAACACGTCCTGCGCCGCCTGGATCAGCTGGGCCGAGGGGCGGTCGCGCAGCGCGCGGCGCAGCGCGGCGAAGCCGGCCTCGTCCTCGGCGGTCTCGGGGAAGTTGAGGGCGCGGATGAAATCCGCCGCCGCCAGGTCGGTCGTCTCCGGCAGGGGCGTGTCGAGGGCGAGGCTCGGCTGCTCGCCGGCAGGGCCTGCCGCGCCCGCAGCCCCGGTCGCCCCGCCGGACCCGGTCGCGCCGGACGCAGCGGCCCCGTCGCGCCGCGGGGCGGGGCGGGGTTCGCGCGAGGAGACGAACATCGCCAGGGCGGTCTCGGTCTTGCGCTGGGCGGCGGCAATCTCGTCCAGCTTGCGGGTGACGGATTGGCCGCCATCCCCGCCGCCGGCGGGCTGGCGCTGCAGCTTCTCCACCGCCAGCAGGACCCGCGCCGATTCCTCGCGCGCGACGCGCGCGGCGCGCAGTGCGGCGGCGGTGCAAAGGGCCAGCAGGGGCGGCACGACGATGACCAGCAGGCTGAGCAGCCCCTCGGGCGCGGGGGCGGCGCCCATGGCGGGCAGCGCGAACCACAGCCAGACCAGGCTGCCCAGGAACCAGACGACGGCCAGCAGCGAGGCGGCGGCCTCGGCGCCGCTGGTGGTACTGGATGTGCGGGCCGGCGCCGCGGCGACCGCGGTCCGTGCAAGGCCCTTGTCGGGGCGGCTGTCAGGGGCGCCCGTCATCGCATCCTCAGACGTATCGGATCTGGACGACTTCGTAGGCGCGCTCGCCGCCCGGCGTGCGCACCTCGACGCTGTCGCCCTCTTCCTTGCCGATCAGCGCCCGGGCGATGGGCGATTTGACGTTCAGCAGCCCGGCCTCGATGTTGGCCTCGTGCTCGCCGACGATCTGCCAGGTCTTCTCTTCCTCGGTGTCCTCGTCCACCAGGGTGACGGTGGCGCCGAACTTGATCGGCCCGGACAGCTTGCTGGGGTCGATCACCTCGGCCAGGCCCAGCACGCCTTCCAGCTCCTTGATGCGGCCCTCGATGAAGCTCTGCTTTTCGCGGGCCGAATGGTATTCGGCGTTCTCGGACAAATCGCCATGTTCGCGCGCCTCGGCGATGGCCGCGATGATCGCGGGCCGTTCGACGCTCTTGAGCTGCTTCAGCTCCTTCTCCAGCGCGGCATATCCCGCGCGGGTCATCGGTATCTTGTCCATGTGCCTTGTCCCACGAAACGGCGGCGGAGGGCCCATGATATGCCCTCCGCCCTGATTTTCCAGCTTTGCAGGTACCTGACCAAAGGCCGCGGGACAATGCAAGGGCCGGCGCGGGCGCGGGCGGCGATTCCGGCGGGCCGGGGCCCCGCTGCCTGGCCCGGTGCGTCACCGCGCCGCCGCAGCGCAGCATCCGTGACGCGGTGTAGACGTTGACGCCCCCGCGGCGCGCGCGATACCTCTTTGCCCCAAGCCATGGCCCCGGGCGTCGTCCGGCGCCATCCGAATTGAAGGGGGAGCCAACAGATGGCCGAGGAAACGCGCGAGTCGATGGAATACGACGTGGTGATCGTGGGGGCGGGGCCGGCGGGCCTCTCGGCCGCGATCCGCCTCAAGCAGCTGGACGCCGATTGCAACGTCGTGGTGCTGGAAAAGGGCTCGGAAGTGGGCGCGCACATCCTGTCGGGCGCGGTGCTGGACCCCTGCGGCCTCGACCGGCTGATCCCCGACTGGAAGGAAAAGGGCGCGCCGCTGAACGTGCCGGTGAAGGAAGACAACTTCTACATGCTGGGCGAGGCGGGCAAGCTGCGCATCCCCAACTTCGCCATGCCGCCGCTGATGAACAACCACGGCAATTACATCGTCTCGATGGGCAACGTCTGCCGCTGGATGGCCGAACAGGCCGAGGAGCTGGGCGTCGAGATCTTCCCCGGCATGGCCTGTTCCGAGCTGGTCTACGGCGAGGACGGCGAGGTGAAGGGCGTCGTCGCGGGCGAGATGGGCAAGAACGCCGACGGCACCCCGGGCCCGAACTACGAGCCGGGGATGGAGCTGCACGGCAAGTATGTCTTCCTGTCCGAGGGCGTGCGCGGCAGCCTCTCCAAGCAGGTGATCGCCAAATACGCGCTGGATGCCGATTGCGACGTGCCGAAGTTCGGCCTCGGCATGAAGGAAATCTGGGAAGTCGACCCCGCCAAGCACAACGAGGGCGAGGTCACGCACACGATGGGCTGGCCGCTGGGCACCAAGAACACCGGCGGGACCTTCATCTACCACCTTGAGAACAATCAGGTTTACGTGGGGATGATCGTCGATCTGAACTACAAGAACCCGCATCTCTACCCCTACATGGAGTTCCAGCGGTTCAAGCACCACCCGATGGTGGCCGAGCTGCTGAAGGGTGGCAAGCGCGTCGCCTATGGCGCGCGGGCGGTGACCAAGGGCGGCTTCCAGTCGATGCCCAAGGCGGCCTTCCCGGGCGGCGCGATGCTGGGCTGCTCGGTCGGGCTGGTGAACCTGCCGCGCATCAAGGGCAACCACAACGCGATGCTCTCCGGCATCGCGGCGGCCGAGGCGGCGCATGCGGCGATCGCGGCCGGCCGCGGCGGCGACGTGCTGGAGGAGTACGACACCGAGCTGCGCAACGGACCGGTGGGCAAGGACCTCAAGCCGGTGCGCAACGTCGCGCCGCTGAACGGGCGTTTCGGCCTGCTTGGCGGGCTGACCCTCGGCGGGCTGGACATGTGGACCAACACGCTGGGCTTCTCGCTGATGGGCACGCTGAAGCACGGCAAGACCGATGCCGAGGCGACCGAGCCGGCCGACAAGCACCAGAAGATCGACTACCCCAAGCCGGACGGGAAGCTGAGCTTCGACCGGCTGACCAACGTCGCCTTCTCCTTCACCAACCACGAGGAAAGCCAGCCGGCGCACCTGAAGCTGAAGGACCCCGAGGTGCCGGTGAAGGTCGACCTGGCGCAGTACGGCGGCCCCTCCAGCCGTTACTGCCCGGCCGGGGTCTACGAGTTCGTCGAGGACGAGAAGACCGGCGAGGCGCGCTTCCAGATCAACTTCCAGAACTGCGTGCACTGCAAGACCTGCGACATCAAGGATCCGGCGCAGAACATCGTCTGGACCACGCCGCAGGGCGGCGACGGGCCGAACTACCCGAACATGTGATCGGTTTCGGCCGGCAACCATGCGCCCGTGACGCGGGGTTGCCGGCCACGATCATTGCGCGGAAGGGGGTGCACCTGTAGATTGGCCGCAATGGCAACTGCAGTCAGAGGCGCTCTTTCGTGACACGACCCATCCTTCGCTCCCTCGTTCTGGCATGCGCTCTGGCGGGGGGCACCGTTCAAGCCGTGCCAGCCGAAACGCCTTCCGGCAGCTACCTCGCCGCCCGTGCGGCCGCCCGCGCCGGTGACTTCGACACCGCCGCGCGCTACTTCACCCAGGCGCTGGCGCGCGACCCGGGCAATACCCAGCTGATGGAAAGCCTGATCCTGGCCCGGCTGTCGCTGGGCGAGATGGACAAGGCCGTGCCCGTCGCCCGCCGCATGGAAGAGGCCGGAACCCCCGGCCAGGCCAGCCGCATGGT
>JBPEXR010000516.1:0-2945 GCA_052031355.1 Paracoccaceae bacterium | reverse complement strand
GTGCCGCGCAGCGACACCTACATCGAGAAGGAAAGCCAGATCAACGAGCAGATCGACCGGATGCGCCACTCGGCCACCCGCTCGCTGCTGGAGCGCGACGACGTGATCATCGTGGCCTCGGTCTCCTGCATCTACGGTATCGGCAGCGTCGAGACCTACGGCGCGATGACGCAGGACCTCAAGACCGGGGGCACCTACGACCAGCGCCAGATCATCGCCGACCTCGTGGCCCAGCAGTACAAGCGCAACGACCAGGCCTTCCAGCGCGGCAGCTTCCGCGTGCGCGGCGATTCGCTGGAGATTTTCCCCGCCCACCTGGAGGACCGCGCCTGGCGGCTGTCCTTCTTCGGCGAAGAGCTGGAGAGCATCACCGAGTTCGACCCGCTGACCGGGCAGAAGACCGACAGCTTCGAGCAGATCCGCGTCTACGCGAACAGCCACTACGTGACGCCGAAGCCGACGATGCAGCAGGCCATCAACGGCATCAAGAAGGAGCTGCGCCAGCGCCTCGACCAACTGGTGGCGGAGGGCAAGTTGCTGGAGGCGCAGCGGCTGGAGCAGCGCACCAACTTCGACCTGGAGATGCTGGAGGCCACCGGCGTCTGCAACGGGATCGAGAATTACTCGCGCTACCTCACCGGCCGGGCTCCGGGCGAGCCGCCGCCCACCCTTTTCGAGTTCATCCCCGACAACGCCATCGTCTTCGCCGACGAAAGCCACGTCTCGGTTCCGCAGATCGGCGCGATGTACAAGGGCGACTACCGGCGCAAGTTCACCCTGGCCGAGCACGGCTTCCGCCTGCCCTCCTGCATGGATAACCGGCCCCTGAAGTTCGAGGAATGGGACGCCATGCGTCCGCAGTCGATCTTCGTCTCCGCCACGCCCGGATCGTGGGAGCTAGAGCAGACGGGCGGCGTTTTCGCCGAGCAGGTGATCCGCCCCACCGGCCTGCTGGACCCGCAGGTAGAGATCCGTCCTGTCGACACCCAGGTGGACGATCTGCTGGACGAGATCCGCAAGGTCACCGCCAAGGGCTATCGCACGCTCTGCACCACGCTGACCAAGCGCATGGCCGAGGATTTGACCGAATACCTGCACGAGCAGGGGATCAAGGTGCGCTACATGCACTCCGACATCGACACGATCGAGCGGATCGAGATCCTGCGCGACCTGCGTCTTGGTGCCTTCGACGTGCTGGTGGGCATCAACCTGCTGCGCGAGGGTCTCGACATTCCCGAATGCGGGCTGGTGGCGATCCTCGATGCGGACAAGGAAGGCTTCCTGCGCTCCGAAACCTCGCTGATCCAGACGATCGGCCGCGCGGCGCGCAACGCCGAAGGCCGGGTCATCATGTATGCCGACCGCATCACCGGCTCGATGGAGCGCGCGCTGGCCGAGACCGAGCGCCGCCGCGAGAAGCAGATCGCCTACAACGAGGAACACGGCATCACGCCGGAGACGGTGAAGAAGAACGTCGAGGATATCCTCGCCGGCCTCTACAAGGGCGACGTGGACATGAACCGCGTCACCGCGCAGGTCGAAAAGCCGATGGTCGGCGCGAACCTGCAGGCCCATCTCGACGCGCTGCGCACCGACATGCGCAAGGCCGCCGAGAACCTGGAGTTCGAGGAAGCCGCGCGCCTTCGGGACGAGATCAAGCGGCTGGAGGCGGTGGACCTGGCGGTGCACGACGACCCGCTGGCGCGGCAGCAGGCGGTGGCCAAGGCCAGCGAGGCGGCGGTGGGCCAGCGCGGCCGCTCCACCGCCGGGCGCCCCGGCCAGCGGGGCGGCAACGTGCAGCGGCGCAAGCGGCACTAGGCGGGCGGGCGCAAAGGTCTGCTAACCGGCGGGGTGGCTCATTAAGTGGCGCGGCCGCCGCCCTCAGGCCGGGCGGCGCAGGGCGCTGCGCGGCGGGCCGAAACGGCGCACCAGGTGTTCGACGATCTGGTCGCGCGTCAGGCGGTAGGCGTTGAGCCGCGCCTCGCGTCCCTCGGCCAGGCCCGTCGGGTCCATGATCGGCCAGAATTCCACCGTCAGATGATAAAAGCGCGTCAGCTCCAGCGCGCGGCGCTGCGCGCCGGGGGACAGCGCGACGATAAGGTCGAAGCCCGACAGGTCGTCGCCCCATTGCTCCATCTCGTCGAAGCTGCGCGAGCGGTGGCGCGACAGCTCCACGCCGATCTCGCTGCAGACGGAGATGGCGAAGCCGTCGATCTCCAGGTCGTTCCAGACGCCGGCGGACTGCAGGTAGACATCGGTGCCGTAGAACCGCTTGGCGATGCCTTCCGCCATGGGAGAGCGGACCGCGTTGTGATCGCAGCAGAAGAGCACCGATTGCGGCAGGGCGGCCAACCTCAGCCCCCCGAATGCAGGACGCAGACCAGGGTGAAGAGGCGCCGCGCGGTGGGGCCGTCCAGCTCGGCCTTGCCCTCCAGCCGCTCGGCCAGGACGCGCGCGCCCTCGTCGTGAATGCCCCGGCGCGCCATGTCGATGGTCTCGATGCGCGAGGGCGGCAGCGTGCGCACCGCCTCGAAGTAGCTGGCGCAGATCTGGAAGTAATCCTTCACGACCTGGCGGAAGGGGGTCAGCGAGAGGTGAAACTCTGCCGCCGGGGCGCCATCCTCGGTGCGGATGTCGAAGACCAGCCGCCGCTCGCGGATCGCCAGCGCCAGGCGGTAGGGCCCGGGCGGCGCAGCGCGGCCGTCGCGGCCGGGCAGCGAAAAGCGGTTCTCTTCCAGCAGGTCGAAAACGGCGACGCGGCGCTCCTGCTCGATCTCCGGCGTGGGCGGCGGCAGGCTGGAATCGTCGATGTCGATATGGGTTATGTAGCTCATCCGGCCCCCCTCGCCCCTTGCTAGCCCAGCCCGGGGCGGGCGTCCATCGCCCTAGCGGTTCAACTTGTCGAGGCGCGCGGTCACCGACAGGCCATGCGCCTCCAGGCTTTC
>JBPEXR010000515.1:0-1736 GCA_052031355.1 Paracoccaceae bacterium | reverse complement strand
GGCCTAGCCCCCCAGTGCCAGCACCGCCAGCCCGGTGACGATCAGGGCCAGGCCCAGGGCCTTGGCCAGCGTCATCGGCTCTCCCAGCAGCAGCACCCCGGAGGCGGCGACCATCAGAAAGCTCAGCGCGACGAAGGGATAGGCCAGCGACAGGTCGATCCTGCGCAGCGCAAAGAGCCACAGAACCGTGCCCACGCCATAGGCCGCCAGCCCCGCCAGCACCCAGGGCGAGAAGAGCATTGCCGCCACCTTGCCCAGCAGCCCCGCCCCGTCGCCGAAGCGCACCCGCCCGGCGCCGGTCTTGAACAGCGTCTGGCCGAGGGCCGACAGGGTGACGCTGACGAAGATCAGGGAAAATCCGGCCCAGCTCATGATACGGGCACCTCCAGCGGCAGGTAGCGGGCCGCCAGCACCACCGCGACCACCAGTGCCATGGTCCGCCGGCTGATGCGGTCGCGCAGGGCGAAGATCACCGGGTCGTCGTCCACCTTGCCGCGGCTGGCCCAGGTCCAGTTGCGGTAGGTCCAGAACATCATCAGCGGCAGCACCAGCCACAGCAGCGGCGCGCCGGGGTACATCAGCTGCACCTTCGGCAGCATCAGGTACTGCGCCAGGGTCAGCAGGCTCATTGCCGCGGTGGAGATGCCGAAGATCATCACCATCGTCGCCTCGGTGCCCCAGTAGTTGCGGCTTGGCAGCTTGGCATCCTCGGCCACCCGCGCCAGTTCGATGAAGCGCTTCATGTAGGCCAGGCTGGTGAAGAAGAAGAGGCTGAAGGTCAGCAGCCAGGGGCTGATCGCGATGCCGGTCGCCACGCCGCCGGCGACGATGCGCAGCGTGAACATCAGCCCCAGCGCGATCACGTCTATCGTGGAATAGCCCTTGAGGTGCAGCGAATAGACCAGCGACAGCGCCAGGTAGACCGCCAGCGTCAGCCCAAAGGCCGCCCCCAGCGCGGCGAAGGCCAGAGCGAAGCCGCCCGCGATGAGGCCCAGCCCGCAAAGAACCCCCGTCAGCGGCGCGACCGCGCCGGCGGCGAAGGGCCGGTGGCGCTTGCTGGGGTGGCGCCGGTCCGAGGCGAGGTCCAGCAGGTCATTCAGCATGTAGGTGCCCGAGGCGACCAGCGACATCGCCGCGAAGGCCAACAGCCCCAGCCCCAGCACCGTGCCGGCACCGTAGGCATGGGCGAAAAGGATGGGCACGAAGACCAGCACGTTCTTGGCCCATTGGTGCGGCCGCGCGGCGCGCCACAGGCCCTTCCAGGCCGGCGCGCGGTCGGCGACGCGCAGGCCCGGCGGGCCCTCCTGCGCCGCCGCGATCCGCCGCGCGCGGCCGCGCGGGTTCACGGTGCTGCGCACCGCCGCCGCCGCCCAGATCGGCAGGTCGGCACCGCTGTCGCCGATGTATTCGAAGGGCGCGCCGCCGGCGTCGGCGCGGATCGCCTCCAGCTTGGCCGCGCCCTTGAGGTTGCGCCCCGGCCCCGAGGCGAGGACCGCATCGAAGAGCCCGAGGTGTGCCGCCACGCTGTCGGCCACCGCCCGGTCGGCGGCGGTCGCCAGGACCACGCGCCGCCCCTGTTGCCGCGCCGCGCGGAGGTAGTCGATCACCGCGGCGTTGTAGGGCAGAAGCTCCGCCTGGGCGGCGCTTGCGGACTGCGCCGCCTGCTTGACCCCGGCGATGTCGCGCCGCAGCCCGGGCTTCAGCACCGCGCGCAGACCGGGCCAGCTGCCCAGCGC
>JBPEXR010000514.1:0-14784 GCA_052031355.1 Paracoccaceae bacterium | reverse complement strand
GGGCTTGCAAGCGGCTTGGGGCGCGGGCCCTAACGCTCTTTCACGTAAGGCTCGCCGCCGGCGCGCGGCGGGATGGCCCGGCCGACGAAGCCGGCCAGGATCACCACGGTCAGGATGTAGGGCAGCGCGTCCATCACCTGCACCGGGATCACCACGCCGCCCAGGTCGATGTTCTGGTAGCGCAGCGCGATCGCCTGCAAAAAGCCGAAGAGCAGGCAGGAGGCCATCGCGTACCACGGCCGCCACTTGGCGAAGATCAGCGCCGCCAGGGCGATGAAGCCGCGGCCCGCGGTCATGTCCTTGACGAAGCCCGCCTGCAGGCCGGTGGCCAGGTAGGCGCCGGCCACACCGCAGAGGATGCCGGCGATGGCGATGGCGGCATAGC
Source organism: Paracoccaceae bacterium (assembly GCA_052031355.1). Classification (GTDB taxonomy): domain Bacteria; phylum Pseudomonadota; class Alphaproteobacteria; order Rhodobacterales; family Rhodobacteraceae; genus JBPEXR01. Next base: position 14,399 of record JBPEXR010000514.1, on the reverse strand, counting down.
GCAACCCGATGACCGAGATACCGGCCGTGTCCACCGCCTCGGGCGCCTCGCCCACCGCGCGCAGGCGCAGGCCGAAGCGGGTGCGGAAAAGCACCCACCAGGTGATCGGCACCATCAGGAAGCCGACATAGACCAGCACCGAATGGCCGGAGATCAGCTCGTAGTAGATCGGGCCCAGGATCGGCACGTCGCGCAGGGTTTCGGCCAGGGGCAGGGTGATCGGCTCGAACCGCGCCTGGCCGATCAGCGAAGGCGTGCGCCCGCCCTGGGCGAACCAGTCCTGCGCCACCAGCACCGTCATCCCCGCGGCCAGGAAGTTGATCGCCACGCCGGAGATCAGCTGGTTGCCGCGGAAGGTGATCGAGGCCAGCCCGTGCAGCCCCGAGAGCACCATCGAGGAGGCGATGCCCGCCAGCAGGCCCATCCAGACCGAGCCGGTCGTATAGGCCAGCGCCGCCGAGAAGAAGGCCGCGATCAGCATCTTGCCCTCAAGGCCGATGTCGAAGACGCCCGAACGCTCGGAATAAAGCCCGGCGAGGCAGGCCAGCAGCAGCGGCGTGGACAGGCGCACGGTGCTGTCGAGCACCTGGAGAATGGTCATGAAATCCATCTCAGGCCTCCTTCCGGCGCAGCGCCATGAACATGCGCTCCAGCGGGATGCGGACCATGTTGTCCAGCGCCCCGGTGAACAGGATCACCAGCGCCTGGATCACCACGATCAGCTCGCGCGGGATGTTGGTCCACAGCGCCAGCTCGGCCCCGCCCTGGTAGAGAAAGCCGAAAAGGATCGCCGCCAGGAAGACGCCGAAGGGGTGGTTGCGCCCCATCAGCGCCACGGCGATGCCGATGAAGCCGGCGCCCTCGGTCATGTTGAGGATCAGCCGCTCCGCCTCGCCCTGGGTGGTGTTCAGCGCCATCATGCCGGCCAGTCCGCCGGAGATGAGCATCGCGATCACGATGATCCGCACCGGGTGGATGCCGGCATAGCGCGCCGCGCTTTCGGAAAAGCCCTGGGCGCGGATCTCGTAGCCCAGCTTGGTGCGCCAGATCAGCAGCCAGACGAAGACGCAGGCCAGCAGCGCCAGGAAGAAGGTCACGTTGGCCGGCGCGCCGCGGAACAGCGGCATCTCGGCGGTGGCGAACATGTCCTGGAAGGTGGGCAGATGGGTGGCGGCGGGGAATTTCGCCGTCGCCGGGTCCATCGCGCCCGCCGGCTTCAGCAGGTTCACCAGGACATAGTTCAGCAGCGCCGCGGCGATGAAGTTGAACATGATCGTGGTGATCACGATGTGGCTGCCGCGCTTGGCCTGCAGGTAGGCCGGGATCAGCGCCCAGAGCGCGCCGAAAAGCGCCGCGCCAACCCCGGCGCCGACCAGCGCCAGCGACCAGTGCGGCCAGGGCACGTAAAGCAGCACCAGCGCGCAGCCCAGCCCGCCCAGCATCGCCTGGCCTTCGCCGCCGATGTTGAAAAGGCGCGCGTGGAAGGCCACGGCCACGGCAAGGCCGGTGAACATGAAGTTGGTGGCGTAATAGAGGGTGTAGCCCCAGCCGGCCGAGCGCATCAGCGCCCCTTCGACCATCAGCTGGAAGGCCGCGACCGGGCTTTCACCGATCGCCAGGATCACCAGCGCCGACAGCAGCGCCGCCAGCAACAGCGAGATCAGCGGGATCAGGACCACGTCGGCCCATTGCGGCATCCTATCCATTTTTCTGCGCCGCCTCCCGCTTTTCCTTTTCCTCCAGTTTCTCGTCGACCGCCTGCCAGGCGGGTTTGTCCGGCTCTCCGGTGATGCCTGCCATCAGTAGGCCAAGCTCCTTTTCGTCGGTCTGGGCGGGATCGCGCTCGCCCATGATCTGGCCGTCGAACATCACCGCGATGCGGTCGGAGAGCGAGAAGATCTCGTCCAGTTCGACAGAGACCAGCAGGATCGCCTTGCCCGCGTCGCGCAGGGCAACGATCTGCTGGTGGATGAATTCGATCGCGCCGATGTCGACGCCGCGCGTCGGCTGGCCGATCAGCAGGATGTCGGGGTTACGCTCGATCTCGCGGGCCAGGACGATCTTCTGCTGGTTCCCGCCCGAGAAGTTGCGCGCCGCAAGCCGCGGGTCCGGCGGGCGCACGTCGAAGCGCTGCATGGCGCCTTCCGCCTCGGCCAGGATCGCGGCGTTGTTCATCAGCGGCCCCGAGGACCAGCGCGGGTCGCGGTGGTAACCGAAGACCGCGTTCTCCCAGGCCGCGTAATGCATGATGAGGCCCTCGCGCTGGCGGTCCTCCGGCACATGGGCAATGCCGGCGGCGCGCCGCGCCCGCCCGTCCGAGCCGGGGCCCGACAGCGGGATGGGCGTGCCGTTCACCAGGACCTCGCCCGTGGCGCTGGCATAGCCGCCCAGCACCTCCAGCAGCTCCGACTGGCCGTTGCCGGCGACGCCCGCGATGCCCAGGATCTCGCCCGCGCGCAGCGTCAGGTCGATCCCCTTCAGCCGCTCGACGCCCTTGTCGTCGACCTCGCGCAGGTTCTTGATCTCCAGGACCGGCTTGCCGGGGCGGGCGGGGGCCTTGTCGACGCGCAGCAGCACCTTGCGGCCGACCATCAGCTCGGCCAGCTCCTCGGGGCTGGTCTCGGCGGTCTTGACGGTGGCCGTCATCTCGCCGCGCCGCATGACGCTGACGGTGTCGGTGATCTCCATGATTTCGCGCAGCTTGTGCGTGATCAGGATGATGGTCTTCCCCTCGGCCTTGAGGTTGGCGAGGATGCGGAACAGGTGGTCGGCCTCGGCCGGGGTCAGAACGCCCGTCGGCTCGTCCAGGATCAGGATGTCGGCCTGGCGGTAAAGGGCCTTCAGGATCTCGACGCGCTGCTGGTGCCCGACGCTGAGGTTCTCGATCAGCGCGTCGGGGTCGACGTTCAGCTCGTACTCGCGCGCCAGGTCCGTCAGCGCGCGCCGCGCCTTGGCCAGGCTGGGCCGCAGCAGCGCACCCTCTTCGGCGCCCAGAACGATGTTCTCGAGCACCGTGAAATTCTGCACCAGCTTGAAGTGCTGGAAGACCATCCCGATGCCGGCGCGGATGGCAGCCTGGCTGTCGGGGATCTCGGTCTTTTGCCCGCTGATGTACACCTCGCCTTTGTCGGCCTTGTAGAAGCCGTAGAGGATGGACATGAGCGTGGATTTACCGGCGCCGTTCTCGCCGATGATGCCGTGGATCGTCCCCGGCTGAACGGACAGGGAGATGTCCTTGTTCGCCTGCACCGGGCCGAAGGCCTTCGAGATGCCGCGAAGTTCAATGGCTGGGGCGGCAGAAGACTGCCGCCCCGTCTGGTTCACACTGGTCATGTAACTTATTCGACCGGGCAGGAGCCGGTTGCCGTGTAGTCGTGCACTTCAAGCTCGCCCGAGGCGATCTTCGCCTTGGCGTCCTCGACCTGCGTCTTCATGTCGTCGGAGACAAGCTCGGCGTTGTGCTCGTCCATGGCGAAGCCGACGCCTTCGTTGCCGACGCCCATGACGTTGATGCCGGTCTCCAGGTTCTCGCCCTGCTCCATCGCCTCGTAGACGGCGTTGTCGACGCGCTTGACCATCGAGGTCAGGACCTTGCCGGGGTGCATGTAGTTCTGGTTGCTGTCGACGCCGATGGACAGGATGCCCTCGTCCGCGGCGGTCTGCAGAACGCCCACGCCGGTGCCGCCGGCGGCTGCGTAGATCACGTCGGCGCCCTGGCTGATCTGCGCCTTGGCCAGCTCCGAGCCCTTCACCGGGTCGTTCCAGGCCGCCGGGGTGGTGCCGGTCATGTTCTGGATCACGGTGGCGTCGGGGTTCACTGCCTTCACGCCCTGGGCGTAGCCGCAGGCGAACTTGCGGATCAGCGGGATGTCCATGCCGCCGATGAAGCCGACGGTGCCCGACTCGGAGGCCATGGCCGCCATCATGCCGACCAGGTAGGAGCCTTCATGCTCGTTGAAGACGACCGAACGCACGTTCGGCTCTTCCACGACCATGTCGATGATCGCGAACTTGGTGTCCGGGTAATCCGGGGCCACTTCGCCCAGGACGTTGCCGAAGGCGAAGCCGGTCATCACGATCGGGTTCAGGCCGGCTTCGGCGAAGCGGCGCAGCGCCTGCTCGCGCTGGGCTTCGGACTGAAGCTCGATCTCGCGGAAGCTGTTGCCGGTTTCCTCGGCCCAGCGCTTGGCGCCGTTGTAGGCGGCCTCGTTGAACGACTTGTCGAATTTGCCGCCCAGATCGAAGATCAGCGCCGGCTCCGCCACGGCTGCGCCGGCGGACAGGGCCATCGCCGCGGCGGCGCCCAGGAATTTCTGCATAAGGGTCATCGAACACTCCCGTTTATCATTTTTTCGGGGCGCTGGGCCTGTCCGCCCGCGCCCCGGTTCGGATCGCTTGGATCATCCGCAATTAAGCCGTGAGGGCCGGTTCAGGGTCAACAGCTTTTTCGGTCCCTTGACCAGACGTTCTCGCTTGTCAGGAGAGCGGGCGCAGCGATTTTTCCATCACGATGGCATCTTCGGCCGGCCCGTTCGCGCGACGGTAATAGCCGCGCCGCAGCCCGGCCTCGCGCCAGCCCGCCGCGGCATACAGCGCACGCGCGGGGCGGTTGCCGGCGGCCACCTCCAGGAAGGCGCGTGCGGCGCCGCGGTCCCGTGCCGCCGCCTCGAACCGCGCCAGAAGCGCCTGGCCCAGGCCGCGGCGCCGCGCCTCGGGGGCGACGGCGATCATCAGCAGTTCCGCCTCGTCCGCGACCTGGCGGCCCAGGGCGAATCCCTGCGGCGCCAGCTCGGCGATGCCATGCGGCGGGGCGGCGAGGCCGGCAAACTCCGCCGGCGACCAGGGACGGTCGCCGGGCGCATGGGCGCGGGCGTGCAGCTTGGCCATCTGGCGGGCGCTGGCGTTTGCGGGGGCTTGCGCGCTCATCCCGGCAGGATGCGCGGGGCCGGATCGCGCGGCGGGGCGGCATCGGGCGGGCGGACATAGACCGGGGCCGCCGGCACCTGCGTGCCCTCGCGCGCAGCGGCGCAGCGGGCGATGGCGGCGGCCAGCGCGGCGGGTTCGGGGCGCGCGGCGCGGGGCAGCTCCGGCGCGTGTGCCTCCAACGCCTCCGCCGCCAGCAGTTGGGGGGTGTCCAGCGCCGCGCCGCGGGCGTCGATGCGCTGGGCATAGACCTGGTCACGGGGACCGGGGACGGTGGCCAACACGGTGCCCCGCGGCGCCCCGTCCTGTGCCCCGTTCATTGCGCGCTGATGCGCCGCCGCGACGAAGCTGGAGACGCCCAGCGCCGGGATGCCCAGCGACAGCGCCAGCCCGCGCGCGGCGGAGACGGAAATGCGGATGCCGGTGAAATTGCCCGGGCCGGTGCCGACGCCGATGGCCGACAGCGCCGCCCAATCCGCGCCGCCCTCGGCCAGAACCTCCTCCAGCAGCGGGAACAGGCGCTCGGCCTGGCCGCGGGTCATTTCCTCGGCCCGGCACGCCAGCAGGCGCGGCGGGCCATCGGGGCCGGCCTGCAGCAAAGCGGCCGCGCAATGCGCGGCCGATGTGTCGAAGCCAAGGATCAGGTCGGACATGGGGCGGGCCGGTCAGACGGCGACGGGCCGCACCTCGGTCACCTCGGGGATATAGTGCCGCAGCAGGTTCTCGATCCCCATCTTCAGCGTCAGGGTCGAGGAGGGACAGCCGGCGCAGGCGCCCTGCATGTGCAGGTAGACGACGCCGCGCTCGAACCCGTGGAAGGTGATGTCGCCGCCGTCCTGCGCCACCGCCGGGCGCACCCGGCTGTCCAGCAACTCCTTGATCTGGCCGACGATCTCGGCGTCGGGGCCCTCATGGTCGGCGTGGCCCGAGCCGCGCGCGCCCTCGGCCTCGTCGATCACCGGCTGGCCGGACTGGAAATGCTCCATGATCGCGCCCAGGATGGCGGGCTTCACGTGGTCCCATTCCACCCCGTCTGCCTTGGTGACGGTGACGAAATCGGTGCCGAAGAAGACGCCGGTCACGCCCTCGACCGCGAAGATGCGGCGGGCAAGGGGGGATTTTTCGGCCGACTCGGGGGCGGGGAAATCCGCGGTGCCCGCTTCCAGCACGGTCTGGCCAGGCAGGAACTTCAGCGTCGCCGGGTTCGGGGTCGATTCGGTCTGGATGAACATGCGCGGGCCTTTCGTATTGAGGCTTCCGATATGCGCCTCGGCGGGCGCGAAGTCAAGGTTTGGAACGGTTCTAAAGAAGCCGGCAGGCCGTCAGGTCACCGCCTCGAGCCGCTCTTTCGACATGTCGCCGGGCACGATGGTGATGGGGATCGGCAGCGTGCCGGCGTTGCGCGTCAGCTGCGTGACCAGCGGGCCGGGGCCCTTCTTGCCGGTGCCGGCGCCCAGCACCAGCACGCCGATGTCCGGATCGTCGCGGACCTGGGCCATGATCTCCTCGACCGGTTCGCCCTCGCGCACGACCAGCTCCGGGTCGACGCCCTGGCGGTCGCGCATCCATTTGGCGAAAACCTCGAAATGGGCGTGGATACGCTCCCGCGCTTCCTCGCGCATCACCTCGCCGACGCCGATCCAGTGGTTGAACTCTTCCGGCGGGATCACCGACAGCACGGCGACGCCGCCGCCGGTGCGCGCGGCGCGCATGGCGGCGAACCGCATGGCGTTCAGGCATTCGCGGCTGTCGTCCAGCACCACAAGGAACTTGCGCATGGGGCCCTCCCTCGCGGCGGATGATGGCCGATGGCCCGGGGTTCTGTCCAGCGGCAGGCCGCGCGGACGGCCGGTCCGGCCTCAGGCGGCGCTCTGCGCCCAGTCCCAGTACATCTCGCGCACGCGGCGGGTCACCGGGCCCACCTGGTAGGAGGTATCGTCGAAGGCGATGACCGGCGTGACCTTGTTCATGTTGCCCGAGAGGAAAACCTCGTCCGCGGCCTCGACATCCTCGAAGCGCAGCACCGTCTCGTGCACCTCCATCCCGTCGGCGCGCATGTTGGCAATGTGCCGGGCGCGGGTGATCCCGGCCAGGAAGGTGCCGTTGGGGATCGGTGTGAAGACCGCGCCGTCGCGCACGATGAAGACGTTGGTCGTCGCCGTCTCTGCGACATTGCCCATGGCATCCGCCACCAGCGCGTTGTGAAAGCCGCGCGCCCGCGCCTCGGCCAGCATCCGCGCGTTGTTGGGGTAAAGGCAGCCCGCCTTGGCGTTGACCACAGCGTTCTCCAGCACAGGGCGGCGGAAGCGCGTGCGGGTCAGGGTGACGGCGGCCTCGGGCGCGGCCATGGGAATCTCCTCGAGGCAGATGGCGAAGCCGGTCGTCTCGCGCCGCGGGACGATCGCCGTCTCGTCGCTGTCGATCCCCCAGTACATCGGCCGGATGTAGACCGCCGCCTCGCGCGGGTAGGCCTTCAGCCCCTCCAGCGCGATCTCGACCATCTCCTCGGTGCCCACCGTCGGCTGCAGCATCAGCGCCTCGGCCGAGCGGTTCACCCGCGCGCAATGGGCGTGCAGGTCCGGGGTCAGCCCGTTCACCATCCGCGCCCCGTCGAAGACGGAAGAGCCCAGCCAGGCCCCGTGATCGCCGGCCAGCATGACCGGCGTGTCGCCATCGTGCCAGCGGCCGTTGAAATAGGTGCGGATGTTGCGTCCAAGAGCCATTCTGCCCGGTCCCCCTCGTTGATCGGGCGCACACTAGGCGGGCGCCGCGGCGGCGTCCAGAGCGGGCGGGGAAGCGGCGCGTCGGGGCGGCGCGCGACCGGGCCACGCGTCGCACGTGCCCGGCCGCTTCACATCGCCCTGGAGGGGCAGCCCCCTGGGACGGGGCCACCCCCAGCCTGGGCGCGCGATGTGACGCGGTGATGACAGCGCGGCGGCGCGGCGCGGGCGATACCGGGGCGGGGCGCCTAGGCCGGCGCCTCCGCCAGCAGCGCCTCCAGGTCCAGCGGCGCGTTCACCATCGCCAGCCCGCCCTCGGCATCACGCGGCCATTCCTCGGGCGGGCGGTCGCGGTACAGCTCCACCCCGTTGCCATCGGGATCGGAGAGGTAGATCGCCTCGCTGACCCCGTGATCGGCGGCGCCGTCCAGCGCGATGCCCGCCGCCCGCAGCCGTCGCAGCGCATCGCCGAGGGCCGCGCGGTCGGGGTAGAGAATCGCGGTGTGGTAAAGCCCCGGATGCCCGCGCGGCGCGGGACCGGCGCCGCGGCTTTCCCAGGTGTTCAGCCCGATGTGGTGGTGATAGCCGCCGGCCGACAGGAAGGCCGCCTGCGGGCCGTAGCGCTGCGTCACCTCGAAGCCCAGAACGCCGGAATAGAAGGCCAGCGCGCGGTCGAGGTCCGAGACCTTCAGGTGCACATGCCCGATGCGGGTCTCGGGGTGAACGGGGCGGGCGGATGTCTGGGTCATGATGGTCGGGCTCCTGTCGCGCGCCGCTGGGGTGGGGCGCATCGCCGGGACGTTACGCCCGCGGCGCGCTTCGCGACAGGTCCGCCCCTCCACAGGGTCTGTGCGCCAAATGCCACGTCGCCCGGGCGCCTTTTCGCCGGGTCACCGGTTCGTGACTTGCCGGCCCTGCCTGCGCGCGCGAAGGAGGGGCACGAGCAGTCTTTCGGAGAATTCACATGGCCCATCTGCCCCGCCGCCGCGTGCTGGCTGGCCTTGGCTGCGCGCTGGGCGCCGCGGCGCTTCCGGCGCCGGCCCTGGCGCAGTCGCTGCAAAGCCCCGTCCGCCGCAACCTGTCGAGCTTTCGCAACGTCGACTGGCGCGACCACTTTGCCGACCTGAAGAACGGCGCCATCCTGGCCGACACGACCTCGCGCGCGCTGCACTTCTGGTCCGAGGACGAGAGCATCTACCGCATCTATCCGACCTCGGTGCCGATCAGCGACGATCTGACCCGCCTGGGCTACACCGAGGTGGTGCGCAAGGTCGAAGGGCCGACCTGGACGCCGACGCCCTCGATGCGCGAGCGTGATCCCAGCCTGCCGCCGATGATCCCCGCGGGGCCGGACAACCCGCTGGGCACCCATGCGCTGTACCTCTCGTGGCAATATTACCGCATCCACGGCACGCACGACACGCGCAAGATCGGGCGCCGTTCCTCGGACGGCTGCATCGGCCTTTACAACGAGAAGATCGCCGAGCTCTACGAGCTGGCGAAGGTCGGCACCCAGGTGCGGCTGATCGGCTAGCGCCTGCCGAAGTGCCCCGGGAAGGCCGGACCAAGGAAAAGGCCCCGCGCATCGCCTGCGCGGGGCCTTCTTCGTTTCGGCTCGGTGGTCCTTTGGGCCCCGGCGTCAGGCGCCCACGAAGCCGACGATGCCGTAGGTCTCCTTCAGGATCGGCGCGGCGATCTGGCGCGCGCGCTCGGCGCCGCGGGCCAGGATGCGGTCGATCTCGGCCGGGTCGTCCATCAGGCGCGACATCTCCGCCGCGATGGGCGAGAGCTTCTCCACCGCCAGTTCCGCCAGGGCGGGCTTGAACTCGGAGAAGGGCTTCCCGCCGAAGCTCTCCAGCACCTGCGCCGTCGTCCCGTCGGAAAGCGCGGCGTAGATGTTGACGAGGTTGCGCGCCTCGGCGCGGCCCTCCAGCCCCTCGGCGGTCTCGGGCAGGGGCTCGGGATCGGTGCGCGCCTTGCGGATCTTCTGCGCGATGGTATCCGCGTCGTCGGTCATGTTGATCCGAGACATGTCCGAGGGGTCGGATTTCGACATCTTCTTGCTGCCGTCGCGCAGGCTCATCACCCGGGTGGCGGGGCCTTCGATCACCGGCTCGGGCAGGGGGAAAAACTCCTGCCCATAGTCGTGGTTGAAGCGCGCGGCGATGTCGCGCGACAGCTCCAGGTGCTGTTTCTGGTCCTCGCCCACGGGGACGTGCGTTGCGTGGTACAGCAGGATGTCCGCCGCCATCAGCGCCGGGTAGGCGAAAAGCCCCAGCGAGGCTTCCTCGGAGTTCTTGCCCGCCTTGTCCTTGAACTGCGTCATGCGCTTCATCCAGCCCATGCGCGCCACGCAGTTGAAGACCCAGGCCAGTTGCGCGTGCTCGGGTACCGCCGACTGGTTGAACAGGATCGAGCGTTCCGGGTCGATCCCCGAGGCGATGAAGCCGGCGGCCACTTCGCGGGTGGCGCGGCGCAGCTTCTCGGGCTCCTGCCGGGTGGTGATCGCGTGCTGGTCGACGATGCAGTAGATCGATTCGATCCCGCGGTTCTGGGCGTCGGCAAAACGCTTCAGCGCGCCCAGGTAATTGCCCAAGGTCAGCCCGCCCGTGGGCTGGATGCCCGAAAAGACCCGTTCCTTGAACCGGGCTTGGGTCTCGCTCATGGCCATTCTCCGTCTGGAAATCCGATCCCGGCTCGCTTACCCATGCCCGCGACCCCCGTCAAGGAAGGCCCCCCATGCGCATGCCCTTGCACGACCGGCCCCCGCCGCCGCCGCACAACAGCCCCGTCAACCCGCTGCCGCCCGTGGTGGTGGCCCTTTTCGGCCTGATCGTGGCGATCGAAGCCGCTTTCTCGCTGGGTGCGCGGGGCATCGTCGGCGGGCCGCAGGCGGTGGGGTGGCGCCAGGGCGCGGTGCAGGATTTCGGCGTCAACGGCGCCATTCTGGACTGGATGCTGAAGACCGGCAGCCTGCCGCCCGGCGAGGTGCTGCGCCTTGTCTCCTACCTTTTCGTGCACGGCTCCTTCACCCATGCGCTGATCGCCGGGATCATGCTGCTGGCGCTGGGCAAGATGGTGGGCGAGGTGATGTCGGCCCTCGCCGTCGTGGTGATCTTCCTGGGCTCCGGGGCGCTTGGCGCGCTGGTCTTCGGGCTGGTCCTCGACAGCCCGCAATGGCTGATCGGCGCCTTTCCCGGGGTCTACGGCCTGATCGGGGCCTTCACCTACCTTTTGTGGCAGCGCCTGGGGCAGGTGGGGGCGCAGCAGGCGCGCGCCTTCAGCCTGATCGCCTTCCTCATGGGCATTCAGCTGCTCTTCGGGCTGCTGTTCGGTGGCAGCGTCGAATGGGTGGCGGACCTCGCCGGTTTCGCCGCCGGGTTCGCGCTGACGGTGCTGCTGGTACCGGGCGGCTGGCAGCGCCTCGCGGCGCGCATTCGCCGCGGATAGGGACTGAGGCGCGCATCCGCCGCGGCTAAAATCTAAGGCGCGCATTCGCCGCGCATAAGGACCTAGGCGCATATCCGCCGCGGCTACTGCCTAGAACATGTCCGCCGGAAGGATCGGCACGAAGCGGGCGAAGCGGCGGTTACGCTGTTCGGGCCAGGGCATGACGAAGCCTTCGCGGTCGTCGGGCTCCAGTCCTGCGTTCTCCTGCGCGGCGGCGGTCCAGGTGGCGGCGCGGCGCGGGTCGCCGTCGGTGCGGTGCCCGCTGAGCCAGATCGAAGCCAGCCGTTCGCGCAGGTGGCGCACCGCCTCCGCATCCTCGAACCAGACCGAGGCCTCGGTGTCCCAGCGCATCGAGCGGCCGTTCAGGTTGGCCGAGCCGACCATCCCCCAGGTATCGTCGATCAGCACCACCTTGGCGTGGACGTAGACGATTCCCGCCCCGCGTACCGGCTTGGGGGTGTCGGGCGTGGCGCGCCGGGGCATCGCCGGGGTGACCACCGCCATGCGGTCCCCGTAGGCGCGGCGGCACAGGTCAAGGTTGCGCAGCTGCAGCGCCTGGGCGTAGCGCGCGTCAAGGCCCCGGTCGCCGGCGAAGATCACCCGCTCCGGCTCGCTGGGCATGACGAGGATCAGGTTCAGCTCGGGCCGCCGCTGCGCCGCCTTGATCAGCGCATCGGCCAGCGGCCAGTGCCGGAAGAACTGCGTCTCGATGTAGATGTGATCGCGCGCCTCGGCGAACTTCTCGACCAACAGGTCTTCGTGCTCGGTCAGGTGCCGCTTGGGGCCCAGGGTTGCCAGCCCGGTGCAGGGGGTGGAGACGGTGCGCGCAAGGCCGCACCCCTCCAGCGCCGGCAGCGGCCCTTCGGCCTCCAGCCTCGCGCCGGGACGGCCGGCGAGGGGGGCCGAACACTCCAGCCCCGCGTTCCAGGTGTCGATGAAATGGCGTCGGACGTGGGCGCAGATCGGCCCCTCCAGCCGCAGGCTGACGTCGTGCCAGGTATCCTCGGCCCGGCAGCGGTGGCGCGGGTCGTCCCAGCGCCGCTCGTCCACGTCCAGCCCGCCCAGGACGGCGCGCTGCCCGTCGACCACCGCCAGTTTCTGATGCAGCGTCACCGGGCGCAGCTGCGGCATTTCCTTGATGAGCTTGCGCTGTAGCGGCGTCAGTTCCTCGGCGTCGCGGCTTTTCCATTCGCGGATCTTGGCGGTGATCTTGCGACGCATCAGCGCGCGCCAGCCCCAGCCGGCGGCGTGGCCGTGCGGAGTGGCCATGACCTCGGCGTCGCGGCTTTCGGCGCCCATCGCATCGGCGAAGATACGGGCGTGGCGCCAGGCGTCCTGGTGCAGATCCTCGGTGAAGATCGGATCGAAATCGGAGATGACGATCCGCACGCGCACGCCGCGGCGCGCGACCTCGCCCATCAGATCGCCCCAGGTCTGCAGCCCGCGGCCCGTCAGCGCCGGGCTGCGCAGCCGCGTCTCGGGGTCGAAGATGCGGAAGGACATGAAGACTTCGTCCTGCGCCGCGTCCACCAGCTCTTCCAGGGCGGGATACATTTCGGCCGCGGTGATCAGCGCCGTGATCTCCGAAGTCTCCGCCGCGCGGCCCTGTTCCATGATTCTCCTATCGCCGCCTTGCTGCCGCTTTCAACTCGGACAGGCGGAAGGCGCCAAGCGCGTGACCCGCCAGGTAGTAGGCGGCCATCCCGGTCGCGATGAGCGCCAGAAGCGCGAGATACCGCCACCCGTCCAATGCGAGGAACGGCGCCAGGGCAAGGTTGGTTCCGTAAAGCACCGCGCCCATGAGGGCCGAGGCTGCCACGATGCGCCCGGAGCGGCGGCGCAGCCGGTCGTCGAACCGCGCCACGTCGCCAAAGCGGCGCGCGCCCAGCGCCAGCATCCCGGCCATGGCCCAGGCCGACAGGCTGGTGGCGATCGCCGGGGCCAGCCAGCCGGCCAGCGGGATCAGCCCGATGGCCAGCGCCGCGTTCACCACCATGGCCCAGACGGCGTAGTGGAAGGGCGTTTTCGTGTCCTCGCGCGCGAAGAAGACCGGCTGCAGCAGCTTCTGCAGCACGAAGGCCGGCAGGCCGAGGCCGTAGATCGCCACCGCCGCGGCAATGGCCCGGCTGTCCGCCGCCGTGGCCGCGCCGCGCTCGAACAGGACCGAAACGAGGGGCAGGGGGATCACCACCAGCGCCACCGCCGAGGGCACCGTCAGCGCCAGCGCGATCTCGCCCGACCGGCTGAGCGCCGCGCGGGCCCCCGCATCGTCGCGCGCCTTGAGGCGCCGCGACAGGTCCGGCAGCAGCACGATGCCGACGGCGATGCCCACGACGCCCAGGGGCAACTGGTAGAGGCGGTCGGCGGCGAAGAGCCAGCCCACCGCGTTGTCGAAGTAGCTGGCCACCTGCTGGCCGACCAGCAGGTTCACCTGCACCACGCCCCCCGCCAGGGCGGCCGGCACGGCGACGCGCACCAGTTTGCGCATCTCCGGCGAAAGGCGCGGGCGGCGCGGGCGCAGCTTCAGCCCGGCGCGGCGCGCGGCCACCCAGACCAGCGCCAGCTGCGCCACCCCGGCCAGCGGGATGCCCCAGACCAGCCAGCGCGCCACGTCGCCCCCGGTCGCGGCCGCAATGCCCATGAGGGTGATCAGCAGCACGTTCAGCAGCACCGGCGCGGCGGCGGCGGCGGCGAAACGGCCCAGCGCGTTCAGCGCCCCCGACAGCAGCGCCGCCAGCGAGATGAAGAGGATATAGGGAAAGGCGATCCGCCCGAACTCGACCGAGAGGTCGAACTCTCGCTCGCCGGCAAAGCCGGAGGCCAGGCCAAGGATCAGCCAGGGCATGGCCAGTTGCGCCAGAAGCGTGAGGATCAGCAGCACGAAGGCCAACCCGGCGAAGGCCTGGCTGGCGAAACCGTCGCTGTCCTCGCCCGCCTCGACGCGTTTGGAGAACATCGGCACGAAGGCCATGTTGAAGGCGCCCTCGGCGAAGAACCGGCGGAACATGTTGGGCAGGCGGAAGGCCACGACATAGGCCTCGTACAGCGGGCCGACGCCGAGCAGGGCCAGGATCATCGCGTCGCGTATGAAGCCCAGCACCCGGCTGAGCAGGGTCCAGACACCGACGGTGAAAATGCCCGAAAGCAGACGGATGGGCCTCACGCGCGGGCCCTTTCCGCGCCGCGGGCGATCGCCTCGCGCAGCTTCTTCTCCAGCGCGCGCTGTTTCGACTTGGAATGGAATTTCAACCCGAACATGTCCTTGACGTAGAAGGTGTCGACCACCTGTTCGCCATATGTCGCGAT
>JBPEXR010000513.1:0-1507 GCA_052031355.1 Paracoccaceae bacterium | reverse complement strand
TCCTCGAAGTAGATGGCCAGCTTGTCGGTCAGGTGGATGTCGCAGTTCATCACCCCGGCCATGAACTCCACCGGGTGGTTCGCCTTCAGCCAGGCCGTCTGGTAGCTGACCACGGCATAGGCGGCGGCGTGGGACTTGTTGAAGCCGTAGTTGGCGAATTTCTCCAGCAGGTCGAAGACTTCCTTGGCCTTCGCCTCGTCGACGCCGTTCTCCATCGCGCCCTTGGTGAACTTCGGGCGCTCGGCGTCCATCGCCTCCTTGATCTTCTTGCCCATGGCGCGGCGCAGCAGGTCGGCGCCGCCAAGGCTGTAGCCGGCCATGACCTGGGCGATCTGCATCACCTGTTCCTGGTAGACGATGATGCCCTGCGTCTCTTCCAGGATGTGGTCGATCAGCGGATGAACCGAGGTGATCTTGCGCTGGCCGTTCTTCACCTCGCAGTAGACGGGGATGTTCTCCATCGGGCCGGGGCGGTAGAGGGCCACCAGCGCGACGATATCCTCGATGCAGGTCGGCTTCATCCGCTTCAGCGCATCCATCATGCCCGAGCTTTCCACCTGGAAGACGGCCACCGTCTTGGCGCGGGCGTAAAGCTGGTAGGTGCGCGGATCGTCCAGCGGGATCTGGCCGATGTCGTTCTCGGCCCCCGGCGCCGGCTCGTAGATCGTCTCGCCCGTGGCCGAGACGTGCAGCGCCCGCCCGCCGCGGTGGATCAGGTCGATGGCGTTCTGGATCACCGTCAGGGTCTTGAGGCCGAGGAAGTCGAACTTCACGAGGCCCGCCTGTTCGACCCACTTCATGTTGAACTGCGTCGCCGGCATGTCCGAGCGCGGATCCTGGTAGAGCGGCACCAGCTCGTCCAGCGGGCGGTCGCCGATCACCACGCCCGCCGCGTGGGTCGAGGCGTTGCGCAGCAGCCCCTCGACCTGCTGGCCGTAGGTCAGCAGGCGGTCCACGACCTCCTCGTTGCGGGCCTCCTCGCGCAGGCGCGGCTCGTCCTGCAGGGCCTTGGCGATGGAGACGGGCTTCACCCCCTCCACCGGGATCATCTTCGACAGCCGGTCCACCTGCCCGTAGGGCATCTGCAGCACCCGCCCGACGTCGCGCACCGCCGCCTTCGACAGCAGCGCGCCGAAGGTGATGATCTGGCCGACCTTGTCGCGGCCGTACTTCTCCTGCACGTAGCGGATCACCTCTTCGCGCCGGTCCATGCAGAAGTCGATGTCGAAGTCGGGCATCGACACACGTTCGGGGTTCAGGAACCGCTCGAACAGCAGGCTGTAGCGCAGCGGGTCGAGGTCGGTGATCGTCAGCGCATAGGCGACAAGGCTGCCCGCGCCCGAGCCGCGCCCCGGCCCGACCGGGATGTCGTGGTCCTTGGCCCATTTGATGAAGTCGGCCACGATCAGGAAGTAGCCGGGAAAGCCCATGCCCTCGATGATGCCCAGCTCGAAATCGAGGCGTTTCTGGTACTCCTCCGGGCTGACGGCATGTGGGATCACCGCGA
>JBPEXR010000512.1:0-2461 GCA_052031355.1 Paracoccaceae bacterium | reverse complement strand
ATCGGCAGCTGAAGCGCGATCAGCAGCGCGCCGCCCGCCAGGCCGATCATCAGCGCGCGGGTCAGCAGGGCGGCCACCTCCGCCCCCTCGCCCGCGCCCTGGGCCTGGGCGGTCAGCCCGGTGGTGCCCATGCGCAGGAACCCGAAGATCCAGTAGACCGCCGTCAGGATCATCGCGCCGATGCCCACCGCGCCGATGGGCGCCGCGGCGCCCATCTGGCCGACGACGCCGGTGTCCACCGCGCCCAGGATCGGCACGGTGGCGTTCGACAGGACGATGGGCAGGGCGATGGCAAGGACGCGCCGGTGGGTGATGGCGCGCGGGGCGGCGCCCGTCATGCGCCCTCCCCGTCCCTGTCGGGCATCAGGAAATGCCCGGTGCCCTGCGCGAACAAGCGCTCGCGATGGTCCTGCCAGGCCTCGACATGCACCGAGGCGTAGCGCCGGCCCGAGCGGTTGACCCGCGCCCGCGCGTAGGCATCGCGCGGCAGTCCGGAGCGCAGGTAGTCGACGGTGAAATCGATCGTCTTGGGCAGCCGCGGGCGGTTGCCCGCCTCCAGCGCCTCGGCGGTCAGCGCGCCGCTTTCCACCTCGGGCCAGAGCATCTGCCAGCTCAGCTCCATGATCGCCGCGGTCTCCAGGAAGGCGGCGGTGACACCGCCGTGGATCGCCGGCAGCAGCGGGTTGCCGATCAGCTTCTCGTCGAAGCGCAGCACGGCCGTCAGCTCGTCCCCGCGGCGGTCGAAGCTGATGCCGAGGTACTTGAGATACGGCACGCCCCCCACCAGCGCGCCCAGCGCCGCGTCGCGCCGCTGCTTGATCACCTGCACGGGCTCGGGACGGCGGCGCATCAGCGGCCCTCCACGGTGAAGGCGCCGGTGGCGGCGGCGACGGGTCGGCTGTCGCCCTCGTTCCAGGCGGTGGCGCGCACGAAGGCGACCGAGCGGGTGACGCGGTAGCATTCGGCGCGGGTGCGCAGCCCCTCGCCCGGGGTGGCGGGGCGCATGTAGTCGATGCGCAAATCCAGCGTCGCCGTGCTGCCCGGCGAGGACGGGTGGCTCATCACCGCGGCACCGCAGCAGGTGTCCATCAGCGCCGAGACCGCTCCGCCATGCACCACGCCGGTCTCCGGATCGCCGATCAGCTTGTCGTCGTAGGGCATGCGCATTTCGGCCACCCCGTCGCCGATCTCGGTGAATTCCATGCCCAGCGCCTTCGCGTGGGGGATCGCCTCGGCGAACTGCCGGGCCATCTTCGTCTTGTCGGCGGTCATGGGTCCTCCTGCTTTGGCGGCACTATGGCGGGGGGCGCCGCCCCGGGGCAAGCCCCCGCCATGGTGCCGCCGCGTCCCGCCGCGCCCCTCTGCACATCGCGCTACCCCGCGGCGCCCTGCGCCACCCGCGTTGATGCGTCGCGCGCAGTCCGGTTGCCCTTGGCCGCGCCCATGTCTAGATTCGCCTGGCAAGGGAGAATGCCATGCCGGAAGACCGTCTCAACTTTAAGGAGATGTGCGCGAAGTTCGACGTCACCCCGCGCACCCTTCGGTACTACGAATACATCGAGCTGCTGCAGCCCGACCGCGAGGGCCGGGCCCGCTACTACGGCCCGCGCGAGCTGGCGCGGATGAAGCTGATCCTGCGCGGCCGCCGCTTCGGCTTCCAGCTGGAGGAGATCCGCCAGTGGCTGCAGATGTACGAGCAGGACGGCACCGAGGCGCAGATGCAGACCTGGGTCGAAATGGCCGACCGCAAGCTGGACGAACTGGCCGAGCAGCGTCGCCAGCTGGACGACGCCATGGCCGAGCTGCGCCGCCTGCGCGACGAGACGGCCGAGAGCCTGAGCGCGGCGACGGCCGGCTAGAACTGCGCGGCGCACCGGCGCCCAGTTACCTTTCGTGAGCCTTCGGGGGCGCGCTGCGGTTGAGCGGGGCGCCCTTCCTTTTGGGCCGGGGCGCGGGTGGTTCTTTCGGGTGCCTCCGGCGGGAGTATTTGGGGCGAGATGAAGGATCCCGGTTGGTCCCGGGCGTGGCCCGGCGGTGTCCGGCGCAGGGTCGCGCGCGCTGTTGCGGCGTGGCGGCACGGGTAGAAGCGGGCCCGGTCGAATCGCGGATTTTCTGAACCCAAACCGCTTTGATCCCGCCCCGGCGGTACGGCGTGGCCACCGTAGGAACGGGGCATTTCGGATTCACAAAGTTGCGGGTGACGCAGGGTGAAGCGACCGGAAGTTACGTCAACTTGGAAGTGACGCCACGTCCCGCTTACGTCAACGTCAAGCAGGATTGTATTGAGGGGCAGGATCGATGATCTGCAGGGCACTCCCCACAACCTGCAGGACATCAAGACGATGATGACGAAACCTGATGAAGTAATGACCATCCGCGAAATGTGCGATGCGTTCGAGGTGACCCCGCGGACCCTGCGGTTCTACGAATCGAAGGAGCTGCTGTTCCCGATCCGGCAGGG
>JBPEXR010000511.1:0-8505 GCA_052031355.1 Paracoccaceae bacterium | reverse complement strand
ACGAGGTCGCCGTTCTCGGCGTGGACCATCGGCAGGGCGCCCAGCTCCTTGCAGCGCTTGAAGGAGGCGAACATCTCGTCGTCCTCGATCATCAGCGCGCCCTTGTAGGCCATGAAGTGCTTGAACGAGTTGACGCCCATGTCGACGGCGTCCTTCATCTCGTTGAAGATGGTCTCGTTCCAGCCGGTCACCGCCATGTGGTAGCCGATGTCGGAGCAGATCTGCGGGGCCGACTTGCGGTGCCATTCGTTGATCGCGTTCTTGATCGACCCGTCGGCGCCGGGCAGGCAGAAGTCCACCACCATGGTCGTGCCGCCCACGGCGGCCGCCCAGGTGCCGGTCTCGAAGGTCTCGGCGGCGGTGGTGCCCATGAAGGGCATCTCGAGGTGGGTGTGCGGGTCGATCCCGCCCGGGATGACGTAGGCGCCTTCGGCGTCGATGTATTCGTCGCCCTTCAGGTCCTCGCCGATCTGCTTGATGGTCTCGCCCTCGATCAGCACGTCGGCTTTCCACGCGCGGTCGGCCGTGCAGACGGTGCCACCCTTGATGACTTTGGTGCTCATGTTTCAACTCCCTGGATGGGGGCGGGCCGTCTTGTCGCGGTCCTCGCCCTGTGTCGTTCGGCGCCCCGGGGGCGCCCTTCCCTATGTCGGTGCGCGGGCGCGCGCGGGCACGGCAGCCGCGCCGCGGCACATCTGCCGCCGGCCCTTCGCTGCCATCTGTCCTGCACGCCCTGTCACGTGTCGCACCCCTTTGCTGCCCTCGACTGCATACGATCCGGCGGCGGCTGGCAAGCCCCGCCGGGGTTCAGCCCTCGATCCCGGCGGTCTCGACCACCGCGTGCAGCAGCACGTCGGCCCCGGCCCGCGCCCAGTCCTTGGAAATCTCCTCGGCCTCGTTGTGCGACAGGCCGTCCACGCAGGGGCACATCACCATCGCGGTGGGCGCCACCTGGTTGATCCAGCAGGCATCATGCCCCGCGCCGGAGATGATTTCCATGTGCGAATAGCCCAGGCGTTCGGCCGCGCGGCGCACCGCGTCGACGCAGCCCTCGTCGAACTTGACCGGATCGAAGCCGCCGACCTTCTCGAAGGCGATCTCCAGCCCCATTTCGTCGGCGATCTTCTGGCCCTCCTCGCGAAGGCGGTTCTCCATGTCACGGATCACCTCCAGCTCGGGCGAGCGGAAGTCGACCGTGAAGACCACCTTGCCGGGGATCACGTTGCGGCTGTTCGGGTAGACGTCGATATGGCCGGCCGCGCCCACCGCGTGCGGCTTGTGCGACCAGGCGATCTCGTCGACCTTTTCGAGGA
Organism: Paracoccaceae bacterium; assembly: GCA_052031355.1. GTDB lineage: Bacteria > Pseudomonadota > Alphaproteobacteria > Rhodobacterales > Rhodobacteraceae > JBPEXR01. Next base: position 7,192 of record JBPEXR010000511.1, on the reverse strand, counting down.
TGCGCGCCATGCCGAGGCCGGCGTTCTTGCGCATCGGCATCGGGGTCGAGCCGGTGTGCGCGTCCTTGCCGGTCACCGTCACCTGGGTCCAGCTCAGCCCCTGCCCGTGGGTGACGACACCGATGTCCTTGCCCTCGGCCTCCAGGATGGGGCCCTGCTCGATGTGCAGCTCGAAAAAGGCGTGCATCTTGCGCGCGCCGACCTTCTCGTCGCCCTTCCAGCCGATCCGCTCCAGCTCGTCGCCGAAGCGTTTGCCCTCGGCGTCGGTGCGGTCATAGGCCCAGTCCTGCGTGTGCACCCCGGCAAAGACGCCGGAGGACAGCATCGCCGGGGCGAAACGCGTGCCTTCCTCGTTCGTCCAGTTGGTGACGACGATCGGGTGCTTGGTCTTGATGCCCAGGTCGTTCAGCGTGCGCAGGATCTCCAGCCCGCCCAGAACGCCCAGGACGCCGTCGTACTTGCCGCCCGTCGGCTGGGTGTCGAGGTGGCTGCCCACGTAGACCGGCAACGCTTCCGGGTCGGTGCCCTCGCGGCGGGCGAACATGTTGCCCATCTCGTCGAGGCCCATCTCGCAGCCGGCCTCCTCGCACCACTTCTGGAACAGCGCGCGCCCCTCGGCATCGGCGTCGGTCAACGTCTGCCGGTTGTTGCCGCCCGCCACGCCGGGGCCGATCTTGGCCATCTCCATCAGGCTGTCCCACAGCCGGTCGCCATCGATCTTCAGGTTTTCACCCGGTGCGGCCATTGATGTCTCTCCCTGTCGCGCGCGGGAGTTCGGCACCGGACGCGGGATACACCCGGCCCGTTCGCAAGCCGTGCCTTCGCACCCCCTTGCGCCCCTCCCGCAACTTTTTTACCATTTGGTAAAGCCACGATTGCAACCGTGTCCCCCTCTGTCAAGGATTGGTTTGACGGGTCGGCGCGGAGCCGCAGCCACAATGCCCCAAGCGCCTGAAGGCGCGCTGAAAAAGAGAGCACGATGGACGATTCCGCGGCACCGGCAACCCCCCGATCCCCCTCCCCGGCCCCGAAGAAACGCAGCCGCATCCAGCTGCGCAACCGCAAGCGCATCCTCGAGGCGGCGCTGGAGGTCTTCTCGCAGCATGGCTACCGCGGCTCCACCCTGGATCAGATCGCCCGCGAGGCGGGTCTGAGCAAGCCGAACCTGCTGTATTACTTCGAGGGCAAGGAAGAGATTCACGTCACCCTTCTCAACCAGCTGATGCAGACCTGGCTGGCGCCGCTCGACGCGCTGGACCCCGAGGGCGAGCCGCTGGAGGAGATGCTGACCTACATCCGCCGCAAGATGGAAATGAGCCGCGAACTGCCGCGCGAGAGCCGCCTTTTCGCGAACGAGATCCTGCAGGGCGCGCCGCGCATCGGGCCGCATTTCGACACCGGGCTGAAGCCGCTCTTCGAGGCGAAATCGCGCCTCATCGGCCGCTGGATGGCGGAGGGGCGCCTGGCCCCGTCGGACCCGCGGCACCTGCTGTTCTCCATCTGGGCGGTCACCCAGCACTACGCCGATTTCGACGCGCAGATCAGCCAGCTGGTGCCCGACGATCCGCCCGGCGCGGCGGAGGCTTTCGTCACCGCGATGTTCGCCAAGATGTTGAAACCCACTAGCTAGGCCATCGCGGAAGGGGCATGGTGGCGCGGTTCAACCGGCTGCTGGAGGATGGCCCGATGTCCCTCGACCCCGAAACCGACCTGAGCTTCACCCGCGTTCTGGACGCGCCCCTCGCCCAGGTCTGGGCCTGCTGGACCCGGCCGGAGCATATCCCGCATTTCTTCGTGCCCAAGCCGCACCGCGTCACCGATTGCCAGATCGAGTTGCGCCCCGGCGGGCGGTTCGACACGGTCTTCGAGGTCGAAGGCAACGAGATCCGCAACCAGGGCGTGGTGCTGGAGGTGGACCCGGAGCGCCGGCTGGTCTTCACCGATGCCTATAGCGCCGGGTGGAAGCCCGCGCCCGAGCCCTTCATGACCGCGATCCTCGACTTCGAGGAGGCGCCCGGGGGCCGTACCCGCTACACCGCGACCGCCCGGCACCGCAACGCCGAGGCGCGCAAGCAGCACGAGGACATGGGGTTCTACGAAGGCTGGGGCACGGTCGCCGACCAGTTGGAGGCCTATGCCCGCGGCCTCGCCGCCCCCGCCGGCAGCCGCTGATCCAGACCGCCCACCCAAACGGCAATCGGCGCGACCCCGGGGGGCCGCGCCGATCCTTGTGCCTGCATGTTCTGCCGCGGGGCCCCGGCCGTTCCCGGGGCGCCCGGCCCTTGCGTTCTGGCGTCCCTGCGCGCTTGCGCCCCTGCGCCTTACTCGGCCGCCTTGACGGCAGCCGGGTTGTTGGGGTGCGTCGTCCAGTTGGCGTAGTCGGGCTGGACCACCTTGCCGGTGCGCGGGTCCACCGCGCCGGCGGCCATCTGCTCCATCGTGATGCAATCTTCTACCGGGCAGACGTTAACGCAGAGGTTACAGGCGACGCATTCGTCGTCCTTGACCGTGAAGACGCGATCCTCGGACATGGCGATGGCCTGGTGCGAGGTATCCTCGCAGGCCGCGTAGCAGCGCCCGCAGGAGATGCAGAGATCCTGGTTGATCTTCGCCTTGGCGACGTAGTTCAGGTTCAGGTGCTGCCAGTCGGAGACATTGGGCACCGCGCGGCCCGTGAACTCCTCGATCGAGGCAAAGCCCTTCTCGTCCATGTAGTCCGACAGGCCGGAGATCATCTCCTGCACGATCTTGAAGCCATAGGTCATGGCGGCGGTGCAGACCTGCACCGAGCCGGCACCCAGGGCGATGAACTCGGCCGCGTCGCGCCAGGTGGTCACGCCGCCGATGCCGCTGATCGGCAGGCCGTGGGTTTCCGGGCTGCGCGCGATCTCGGCCACCATGTTCAGCGCGATCGGCTTCACCGCCGGACCGCAGTAGCCGCCATGCGCGCCCTTGCCGTCGATCGTCGGCTCGGGGGCGAAAAGATCCAGGTCCACGGCGGTGATCGAGTTGATCGTGTTGATCAGGCTGACCGCGTCGGCGCCGCCGCGCTTGGCGGCCTCGGCCGGCTTGCGGATGTCGGTGATGTTCGGCGTCAGCTTGACGATCACCGGCATGCGGGTGTTGGCCTTCACCCAGCGGGTCACCATCTCGATGTACTCGGGCACCTGGCCCACGGCCGAGCCCATGCCGCGCTCGCTCATCCCGTGCGGGCAGCCGAAGTTCAGCTCTACCCCGTCGGCGCCGGTTTCCTCGACCTTGGGAAGGATGAACTTCCACGGCTCCTCCTCGCAGGGCACCATCAGCGAGACGACCATCGCGCGGTCCGGGTAGTCGCGCTTGACGGCCTTGATCTCCTGCAGGTTCACCTCCAGCGGGCGGTCGGTGATCAGCTCGATGTTGTTGAGGCCCAGCAGGCGCCGGTCGGCGCCCCAGATCGCGCCGTAGCGCGGGCCGTTGACGTTGACGACATGCGGGTCCAGGCCGAGGGTCTTCCAGACCACCCCGCCCCAGCCGGCCTCGAAGGCGCGGCGCACGTTGTATTCCTTGTCGGTCGGCGGCGCGGAGGCCAGCCAGAAGGGGTTCGGGCTCTTGATGCCCACGAAGTCGGTTGCGAGATTGGCCATCGCTAGTCTCCCTGTAGCGGGGGCAAGGCCCCCATGTGCGGCACCGGTTGGCCGGCGTCCGGGGTCCCGCCGCCGGGGCGGCGGGCCTGATGTCAGCCCATGAGCCGGGCGTGGATATCCTCGGCGGCGTCGCGGCCCTCGGCCACGGCGGTCACCGTCAGGTCATCGCCGCCCGCGGCGCAGTCGCCCCCGGCCCAGACCTTTTCCAGGCTGGTGCGGCCGGCCCCGGTCACGGCGATCTTGCGGCCGTCGAGGTCGGGCAGCGCGCCGGGCGCCAGGGCCTGGCCGATTGCCTTGAAGACCTGGTCGGCGGCCAGGCGGAAGCGCACGCCGGTGGGCTTGAGCTGGTCGTCAGTATACTCGAATTCCAGCTCGCGCACCGTACCGTTTCCATGCACCGCCACCGGCTGGGCATTGGTGATGATGTTGACGCCCTTGGAGGCGGCCAGGTCCTGCTCGTAGCGGCTGGCGTTCATCCGCTCGCGGCTGCGGCGGTAGACGAGATGCACGTTCAGCGCGCCCAGCAGCTTGGCCTGCACCGCGGCGTCGATCGCCGTCATGCCGCCGCCGATCACCACGACCTCGCGGCCGATGGGCATGGACTTCAGGTCCTCCGCCTGGCGCAGTTCGGCGATGAAGTCGACCGCGTCGCGCAGCCCCTCCTTGTCCTCGCCGTCGAGGCCCAGCGCGTTGACCGCGCCCAGCCCGAGGCCCAGGAAGACCGCGTCGTAGCCTTCGCGCAGCTGGTCCAGCGTCACGTCACGGCCCAGCGCGGTGCCCGTCTTCAGGGTGATGCCGCCGATCTGCATCAGCCATTCCACCTCGCGGCGGGCAAAGTCGCCCGTCGTCTTGTAGGTGGCGATGCCGTATTCGTTGAGGCCGCCCGGCTTGGGCCGCGCGTCGAGGATCTCGACGTCGTGCCCCTTCATCGCCAGGCGGTGGGCGCAGGCCAGGCCCGCGGGCCCCGCGCCGACCACCGCGATGCGCTTGCCGGTGGCGGGGGCGCGGGTGAAGGGGTGGATGTTCTTCGCCATCAGCCCGTCGGTGGCATAACGCTGCAGCCGCCCGATCTCGACCGGCTTGCCTTCGGCCGCCTCGCGCACGCAGGACTCCTCGCACAATTGCTCGGTCGGGCAGACGCGGGCGCACATGCCGCCGAGGATGTTCTGCTGCAGGATCGTCTTGGCCGCGGCATCCGGCGTGCCGGTGGCGATCTGCCGGATGAACAGCGGAATGTCGATGTCGGTCGGGCAGGCCGTGATGCAGGGCGCATCGTGGCAGAAGTAACAACGATCCGCCGCCACCAGCGCCTCGTGGTGGTCAAGCGGCGGATGCAGGTCCGAGAAATGATCCTCGTACTGGCCGGGCTGCAAGCGCCCGGGGCGGATTCCTTCCGCGAAGGCGTCTCCTGACATGGCGGTCTCCCTGTGTGTTCTGGTTCTTTTTCAGGAAGGCTGGCACGAAACTATTTTTTTATCAACTGGTAAAAAATGGACATGTGCGAATGCGCGCAAGGCCCCGGGCCCGGGGTGATTTCCGGCATTCCCTTGCACCAAGGCCCCCGCTGTGGTGAGGTTGGGCCGCGCCAACGGGGCCGGGGATTCGCCGCCGCGCCCAGGGCGCACCCGCGCGCCGCGCTTCCATCCGCCCCCCGGGGCGCCTACCGGAGAGCTGCATGATCAAACTGTCCGCCGTCCTGATCGCCCTGTCCGCGATGACCCTTGCCGCGCCCTTCTCGCTGGAGGCGCAACCGGTCAGCTACCTTGGCGCAGAGGCCGCGCAGGACCCGGGCACGATCGCGGCGGCGCTGGTGGTTTTGACTGCGGCGCTGGCCATGCTGGCCTATCGCAAGCGGCGCCGCGGGCCGGACTTTTCGGACCCCCGCAGCTGAGGCGCGCCAAGGCCCGGAGCTGCCCCCGAAGCATACCAACGCCCATGAACCGCGCCGGCCGAGCGCGGTTTTTTCATGCGGGGCCATAGGCTTGCCAGCCTTGCGCCCCACGCCGTGCCGCTATGCAGCATTGGCGGTAGAAAGGTCTGCCTTACAGACCTATTTCCATTGCCAAGGGAGGGACCCACACGCACCGTGAGGATCCGACAATGGCATTTTTGCACGACACAGTTCCGGCGCCCCGCATGGGCGGCCTTCTGCTTAGCCTGCTGACCGCACCCTTCGCCGCCCTTGGCCGCGGCCTGGTTTCCATGATGGACGCGCACCCCCGCGTGCGCGAGGTCGAGCATCTGCGCAACCTCTCGGACGCAGAGCTTGCCGCCCGCGGCCTGACCCGCGAAGGCATCGTCCACCACGTCTTCCGCGACCAGTTCTACGTCTGATCGCCCGCGGCCCGCGCCGCGCATACCTCGCGCCCGGCCGGTCCGGCGCCCTGGCCCCGCACGCCGCCCCCGGCGCGCGGGGCTTCACGTTCCTGTGGCGGCGCTGGACGCCCTGCCCCCGGCGCGCCATCCTGCCCTGCCAGTATGATCCGCCGGAGACCTGAATGCTCGACCCCGTTGCCCGCCGCCTGATCGACCCGCCGCTGAACCGCGCCGGACGCTGGATGGCGCGGCAGGGGCTGCACCCCGACGCGGTGACGCTGGTCGGCCTGGCGCTGGGGCTTCTGGCGGCGGCGATGATCTGGGCCGGGGCGCCGCAATGGGCGGTGCTGCCCCTTCTGGCCTCGCGCCTGGCGGATGGCCTCGACGGGGCCGTCGCCCGGGCCAGCCGCGGCAGCGACTTCGGCGGCTACCTCGATATCGCGGCGGATTTCCTGTTCTACGGCGCGGTGCCGCTGGCCTTCGTGCTGGCCGACCCGGCGCAGAACGGCGCCGCGGGGGCCTTCGTGCTGGCGGCCTTCTACTTCAACGGCACCGCTTTTCTGGGCTACGCGATCCTGGCCGAGAAACGCGGCATGGAAACGCGGGCACAGGGCATCAAGTCCCTCTATTACTCCGCCGGGCTGATGGAGGGGACCGAGACGATCCTCTTCTTCGTCGCCGTCTGCCTGGTGCCGGGGGCCTTCGTGCCGCTGGCCTGGCTGGTGGGTACGCTGACCTACCTGACAGCCTTCGCCCGCATCGGCGCGGCAGCCGGGCGCTTCCGCCGCTGATCCGCCCACGCATTGCGCCTAAGCCACGCGGGGGCTGGACAAGCCCCCCGTCCGGCTGGCCAACTCCGCCCCATGGTGGCGCGCCGCGCGCGCCGGGACCGGAGGGGCACATGACCGCGGATCTGTTCACCAGAGACTTCAGGAAAACCCCGTACTGGTGGCAGGACAGCCCGCCGGACCGCAGCGAGCCCGGCCCGCTGCCGCGCCGGGTGGACGCGGTGATCGTCGGCTCGGGCTATACCGGGCTGCACGCCGCGCTGCAGATCGCCCGCGCCGGCCGGTCCGTCGCGGTGCTGGAGGCCGGGACCCTGGGCGAGGGATGCTCCACCCGCAACGGTGGGCAGATCAGCATCTCGATCAAGCCCAGCCGCGCGGAACTGGCGCGCCGCCACGGGGCGGAGGTCGCGGCCCGCATCCTGCAGGACGGCCTCGCCTCGCGCCGCTTCGTCGAGGATTTCG
>JBPEXR010000510.1:0-2586 GCA_052031355.1 Paracoccaceae bacterium | reverse complement strand
GGACCGGTTCGCGGCGGCCGGAATGATCTTGGTCGCGTACACGTTCCCCTCCTCGAAGCTGCGTTTCTCGCCTTCGGGGGATCGTGGCGCGCCAAGGTTACCAAGTGGTTACCCGCCGCCGTCCCGCGCGCCGGGCCCCGCGCACGAAAAAGGGCGCCCCGCGGGGGGCGCCCTTCATGGCCTTGGTGGATGGGCCGGTCAGCCCATCAGGTTCAGCAGCTTGGTCAGGCTCTCCTTGGCATCGCCGTAGAACATGCGCGTGTTTTCCTTGAAGAACAGCGGGTTCTCGATGCCGGAATAACCCGTGCCCTGGCCGCGCTTGGAGACGATGACGGTCTTGGCCTTCCAGCATTCCAGCACCGGCATGCCGGCGATGGGGCTATTGGGGTCGTCCTGTGCCGCGGGGTTCACGATGTCATTCGAGCCGATGACGATGACGACATCCGTGTCCGGGAAATCGTCGTTGATCTCGTCCATCTCCAGCACGATGTCGTAGGGCACCTTGGCCTCGGCCAGCAGCACGTTCATGTGCCCGGGCAGACGCCCGGCGACCGGGTGGATGGCGAAACGCACGTTCTTGCCCTGGGCGCGCAGCTTGCGCACCAGCTCCGACACGGCGTTCTGCGCCTGCGCCACCGCCATGCCGTAGCCAGGCACGATGATCACGCTGTCGGCCTCGTCCAGGGCCTGGGCCACGCCGTCGGCCTCGATCGCGACCTGCTCGCCCTCGATCTCTGCCGCCGGACCGCTGGAGCCGCCGAAGCCGCCCAGGATCACGCTGACGAAGGACCGGTTCATGCCCTTGCACATGATGTACGACAGGATCGCACCGGAGGAGCCGACGAGCGCGCCGACCACGATCAGCAGGTCGTTCCCCAGGCTGAAGCCGATCGCCGCGGCCGCCCAGCCCGAGTAGGAGTTGAGCATCGAGACCACGACCGGCATGTCCGCGCCGCCGATCCCCATGATCAGGTGATAGCCGATGAAGAGGGCCAGCAGCGCCATGACGAACAGCGTCCAGCTGCCCGAGCCGCCGAGGTAGAGCGCCAGCATCAGAACCGAGCCCAGCACCGCGGCCAGGTTCAGCAGGTGACCGCCGGGCAGCTGCTTGGCGGCGCTGTCGACCTTGCCGGCCAGCTTGCCGTAGGCGACGACCGAGCCGGTGAAGGTCACCGCGCCGATCCAGATGCCGAGCGACAGCTCGACCATCAGAATGGTGATCTCCACCGGCGTCTTCTTGGCGACCAGCTTGGCGAAGTTGCCGTCGACGGCCTCGGCCGTGGTGCGCGCGGCCTCGACCATGTTGATGGTGATATCCGCGTTGAAGCCCACGAAGACCGCCGCAAGGCCGACCAGCGAGTGCATCGCCGCGACCAGCTCGGGCATCTGGGTCATCTGCACGCGGTTGGCCAGCTGCCAGCCGATGGCGCCGCCCAGCGCCACCAGGATGACCGAGACCAGCCACAGGCCGGAGCCCGGCCCGATCAGCGTGGCGATGACCGCCAGCCCCATGCCGACGATACCGTACCAGATCGCCCGCTTGGCGCTTTCCTGTCCCGAAAGCCCCCCGAGCGAGAGGATGAAAAGAACTGCCGCGACCACGTAAGCCGCTGTCGTAAATCCGAAATCCATCTGTCCTGCCCCTTTACGACTTCTGGAACATCGCAAGCATGCGACGCGTGACGAGGAAGCCGCCGAATATGTTGATGCCGGCCATGAAGACCGAGACCGCGGCAAGCAGGATGACGATCAGCGAGGAAGAGCCGATCTGCATCAGCGCGCCGAGGATGATGATCGAGGAGATCGCGTTGGTCACCGCCATCAGCGGCGTGTGCAGCGAATGCGAAACGCCCCAGATCACCTGGAAGCCGACGAAGACGGACAGCACGAAGACGATGAAATGCTGCATGAAGGAGGCCGGCGCCACCAGCCCGACGGCCAGCAGCAGCACCGCGCCCACCGCCAGAAGCGAGACCTGCCGCTTCGTCTGGGCCTTGAACTCGGCCACTTCGCGGGCGCGCTTCTCCTCGGGCGTCAGCTCCTTCGGCGCTTCCTTCTTGGGTGCCGCGGCGATGGCCTGCACCTTGGGCGGCGGCGGCGGGAAGGTCACCTCGCCTGCGTGGGCCACGGTCGCGCCGCGGATCACGTCATCCTCCATGTTGTGGTTGACCTGGCCGTCCTTCTCCGGGGTCAGGTCGGTCATCATGTGGCGGATGTTGGTGGCGTAGAGCGAGGAGGCCTGCGTCGCCATGCGGCTGGCGAAATCGGTATACCCGATGATCGTCACGCCGTTGTCGGTGACGATCTTCTCGTCCTTCACGGTCAGCTTGCAGTTGCCGCCCTTCTCCGCCGCCAGGTCGACGATGACCGAGCCGGGCTTCATCGCCTGGACCATGTCCTCGGTCCAAAGCTCGGGCGCCTCGCGGTTCGGGATCAGCGCGGTGGTGATCACCACGTCCATGTCGGGCGCCAGCTCGCGGAACTTGGCCAGCTGCGCCTCGCGGAACTCGGGGCTGGAGGGTTTGGCGTAGCCGCCCGAGGCCGAGCCGTCTTCCAGCTCCTCCTCGAAGTCGAGGTAGACGAACT
>JBPEXR010000051.1:0-4568 GCA_052031355.1 Paracoccaceae bacterium | reverse complement strand
TAGAGCTTGGCGCCTAGCGCCCTTAGAGTTGGGCGCCTAGCGCCCCGGGGCGCCGGCGGCCTCCTTCCGCTCGTCCGCCTCGCCGCGCCTCAGATTGGGGGCGGCCGTCGCGCCCGAGGGGGTATGGGCCTGGATCGCGCCGGGCGGGGTTTCGAAGGCGCGGCGCACCGCCTCGCGGTCGGCGGCGCGGGTCATTTGGGCGTCGACGTGTTCGCTCAAGGGCTCCAGCATGTCGCGGGCGGCGCGGCCGATGGCGTCGTCCGGGTGCCGCGCAAGGCGCCCCAGCGCCTCGGCAAGGCGTACCGCCACCTCGCGCTCGCCAGCGCCGTCGCGCGCGATCGCCCCGAAGGCGTCCCAGACGAGGTCCGCGGCCGAGACCGGCGGCACGGTGATGCGCGGGAACTTCGGGGGCGCGGCGTCGGCGTCGGGGGCGCCGTGGCTCCAGAGCAGCCCCTCCTGCCGGCCCAGCACCTCGATCGCGGTGCCCGGATCGTTCACCCCGGGCGAGAGCGCGCGCACGGCGATCTCGGCCAGCATGACGACGCCGAGGCGGGCGTCCTGCTCGAAGCTGCGGATCTTGCCCACGACGACGTGATCCGCCAGCCCGCGCAACAGCCCCGCGTGGCCGCCGTTGACCCAGAGCAGCGGATGGCCCTCCAGCACGAACTCGCCGGGCGCGCGGGCCACGGTGGCGGTGGCGCCGGCCCGCTCCAGCGCGCGGTGCAGCCGCGGCATGTCGATGATCTGCACGTAGCCCGAGGTGCGCGCGGGCACCGGGCGGGCGTCGGGCGGCGGGTTGCGCTGGGCGGCGGTGCTGCCGCGGCGCCCGCCCAGGCAGGGCGCGCGGCTGCGGGCCTCCAGGATGGCGCGCGTGCGTTCCTCGACCACCTGCAGCGTGTGGTCCATGCTGCCCAGCCGCGACAGGTGGTCGATCCAGCGCAGGATCGCGATGACGATCAGCGCCACCACCAGCACCATGAAGCCGAAGACGGCGACCGAGGCGCTTTTGCTGTAGATCCCCGCCCGGTAGAGGATGATCGCCACCAGCGAGAAGAGGAAGGCGCCCACGAAGGTCGCCAGCGCGTTCTGGGTCACCGTGTCCTCCAGCAGCAGCCGGTAGGCGCGCGGCGTCGCCTGGCTGGCGGCGGCGCGGTAGGCGGTGACCATGACGTTCAGCGAGAAGGTCGTCACCGCCAGCATGCCCGAGGCCAGGATCGTCAGCACCGGCAGCACCGAACCGGCGTCGAGGCGGTCCTCCAGCCCGTCGGGGATCAGCGGTGTGAGCAGCGGCGCGGCGAAGGTGGCGATCAGCGCCAGCATGGAGATCGCCGTGATGCGCACCCACAGCTTGCGCAGATAGCGCACCACCAGGGCAAAGGTCCGGTTCAGCATCGCGCCCCTCTTTCCAGCCGCGTCGGCGGGCCGCGCCGGGCCCGTCACACCTTTAGGTAGCTTGGCGGCGCGCCGGGGCGAGCGCGGGCGCCCCTCAGGCGGGGACGGTGCGGCGCAGGGGCAGGGGGGCGATCAACTCGTCCACGAAGGCCAGCTCGTCCCGGCTCAGCCGCTGGTGGCGCGGGTAGCGCGGCGCCGCGCGGTCGTCCAGAAGCGGCGCGTCCCAGCCGTCGGTCGTCTCGATGAAGCGCCGCGCGCCGTCCTCGCCGAACTCCTCCAGGTAGCCCTGCAGCACCACGTCCAGGTAGCTCAGCAGGATCGGGTGCGCGGTCTCTGGGGGCAAATGGCGCCCCTCGGGGATCGCGTAGATGGCGATGTCGAGCGCGGGCGCCGCGGCGGCATCCTGCAGCCCGCCCGCGGTCTCGGCCGCGCGGGCCAGGGCGCTGCCGGCGGCGTGGCGCACCGCCTCGGTCACCGGCAGGCGGTCATAGGCGAACTCGCGTTCGTCGAGGGCGCGCCAGTCGGCGCCGGGCACCCCGGCGATCAGCCCCTCGATCTGGCTGTGCGGGCAGGGCACGGCCGTCAGGAAGGCGACATCGCGGTCCGGCGTGTGCCGCCAGGCGCGGCGCCAGCCGTGCACCGCGCCGCGGTGGGCGTCGCTGTAGTCATGCGTGCGGCGGTTCACCAGCGAGCCGTAGCCGAAGAAATAGGGGGTCGGGCGGGGGACTTCCGGATGGGTCATGCGCGCAAGGTCACCATGCCCCGGCGCCGCTGTCAAACCGCGTCCGCGGCCGCTTGTCTCGCCCGGCGCGGTATACTACGGTGCGCCGCATCGGATCGGGAGAACCGGCGCAAGCCGGTGCCGAAGGAGCAACCGCCCCGGAAACTCTCAGGCGACAGGACCGACCCGGAACGACAACTCTGGAGAGTGGCGCCACATGCGCCCGCCGAAGGGATAACGATCTCAGGCGAAAGGACAGAGGGGGCATCGCCGCGCAACCCGCAGGGGCTGTGCGAACAGGATGCCGGCCGGACCGGCCCCGGGGCCCGCCCCGCGACGATCCGGCGTTGAACAGGGGGCCGCATGAGCGATCTGAAACGCACGCCGCTGCACGCGCTGCACGTCGAGCTGGGGGCCAAGATGGTGCCTTTCGCCGGCTACGAGATGCCGGTGCAATACCCGCTTGGCGTGATGAAGGAACACCAGCACACGCGCGAGAAGGCGGGGCTTTTCGACGTCAGCCACATGGGCCAGGTGCTGCTGCAGGGCGCCGACTACGAAACCGCCGCGCTGGCGCTGGAACGCCTGGTGCCGGTCAACGTGGCCGGGCTGAAGGAAGGGCGCCAGCGTTACGCGCTTTTCACCTCGCCCGAGGGCGGGATCCTGGACGATCTGATGCTGGCCAACCGGGGCGATCATGTCTTCGCCGTGGTCAACGCCGCCTGCAAGGCCGAGGATATCGCCCTGATGAAGGCCGAGCTGGAGCCCGAGGTGCGCGTGACCCCCGTCGAGGATCGCGCCCTGCTGGCGCTGCAGGGACCGGCGGCGGAGGGCGTGCTGGCCGCGCTGAACCCCGCGGCGGCCGGGATGCGCTTCATGGATGTCGCCACCTTCGAGCTGGAGGGGGTCGAGGCCTGGGTCTCGCGCTCGGGCTACACGGGCGAGGACGGCTACGAGATTTCCGTCCCGGCCGAGGCGGCCGAGGCTTTGGCCCGCCGCCTTCTGGCGCATGACGATGTCGAGGCGATCGGCCTGGGTGCGCGCGATTCGCTGCGCCTGGAGGCGGGGCTTTGCCTTTACGGGCACGACATCGACCAGGGCACCACGCCGATCGAGGCGCGGCTGGGCTGGGCGATCCAGAAGATCCGCCGCCGCGGCGGCGACCGCGAGGGCGGCTTTCCGGGCGCCGAGCGCATCCTGGCCGAGCTGGAGGAGGGCGCCCCGCGCGCCCGCGTCGGCCTGCGCCCCGAGGGCCGCGCCCCGATGCGCGAGGGCGTGACCCTTTACGAGGCCGAGGAAGGCGGCGCGCCGGTCGGGCGCATCACCTCCGGCGGCTTCGGCCCGACCGTTGGCGGGCCGGTCGCGATGGGCTATGTGCCGGCGCATCTGGCGGCGCCCGGGCAGAGGCTTTATGGCGAGTTGCGCGGGCGGCGCCAACCGGTCACGGTGACGGAGCTGCCCTTCACACCGGCCAATTTCAAACGTTGACCCGGGGCCATGGCTCCGACCCAAACCGATCCACTGGGAGACACAGGAATGAAGTTCACCGAAGAGCACGAATGGCTCCGCCTCGAGGATGACGGCACCGTGACCGTCGGCATCACCGAACACGCCGCCGAACAGCTGGGCGACGTGGTGTTCATCGAACTGCCCGAGGAGGGCACGAGCGTTTCGAAGGACGACGAGATCGTGGTCATCGAATCCGTGAAGGCCGCCTCGGACATCCTGGCGCCGATCGACGGCGAGATCGTCGAGGTGAACGAGGCGCTGGCCGACAGCCCCGGCAAGGTCAACGACGACCCGCTGGGCGATGCCTGGTTCTTCAAGATCAAGCCGACCGATGTCGCGCAGCTGGACGACTACATGGACGAGGCCGCCTACAAGGACATGATCGGCTAGGCCCGTCACCCGCCGCCCCGGGTCGCGCGCCCGGGGCAAGGCCCCTCGGGGCCAATCCAGTCCCGCGGCGCCGGTCCGGCCGGGCTGTGCCGCCGCTCCACCCAAGGGGGCAGTCATGCCGTTCGAACCCACCGATTACCTGCCGTACGACTTTGCCAACCGCCGCCACATCGGCCCCTCGCCGCAGGAAATGGCGCAGATGCTGGAGGTGCTTGGCACCGAGAGCCTCGATGCGTTGATCGACGAGACGGTGCCGCAGAAGATCCGCCAGTCCGCGCCGCTCGACTTCGGCAAGGCCAAGTCCGAGCAGGAGCTGCTGCACCACATGCGCACGGTGGCCAAGAAGAACCGGGTGCTGACATCGCTGATCGGGCAGGGCTACCACGGCACGGTGACGCCGCCGGCGATCCAGCGCAACATCCTGGAGAACCCCGCCTGGTACACCGCCTACACCCCCTACCAGCCCGAGATCAGCCAGGGCCGGCTGGAGGCGCTGCTGAACTTCCAGACCATGGTCAGCGACCTGACGGGGCTGGAGATCGCCAACGCCTCGCTG
>JBPEXR010000509.1:0-3031 GCA_052031355.1 Paracoccaceae bacterium | reverse complement strand
TTGTCCTTTCGGGCGGCAAGGGCGCGCAGATGGACCCGGCCGACCCGCAGGCCGGCGCGCGGCTGCTGGTCGTCACCGGCACCGACGGCAACCCCCGCGAGGCGCGCATCCGCCAGGCCATCGCCTTGACCGAGGCCGAACTGCGCGAGGTGTTCGCGGATCGCATCGCCTGGCACGACCTTTGCACCTGGTCGCGCCGCCACCGCCGGGTCGAGGCGCGCCGGCAGGAACGCTTCGGCGCGCTGGTGCTGGACGACCGGCTGTGGAAGGACGCCCCGCCCGACGCGGTGGCCGCGGCGATGCTGGAGGGCGTGCGCGAGCTGGGCCTGCCCTGGTCCGATGCCGCCCGCCGCTTCGCCGCCCGGGTGGCGCTGGGCCGCGCCGCGGGGCTGGACCTGCCGGACCTGTCGGAGGCGGCGCTGATGGCGCGGCTGGGCGACTGGCTGCCGCCCTTCCTGGCCGGGATGCGCACGGCGGCGGACCTCAAGGGGCTGGACCTGGCGGCGGCGCTGCGCGCGCAGCTGGACTATGGCCAGGTGCAGGCGCTCGATGCGCAGGTGCCGGGGCAGTTCACCACGCCGCTGGGCCGGCGCATTCCCATCGACTACGGCGGCGAGGTGCCCCAGATCGCGCTGCGCCTGCAGGAGATGTTCGGCCAGACCACCCACCCGCAGGTGGGCGGGCAGCCGCTGAAGGTGACGCTGCTTTCGCCCGCGGGGCGCCCGGTGCAGGTGACGATGGACATCCCCGGCTTCTGGGACGGCTCCTACCCCGACGTGCGCCGCGACATGCGCGGCCGCTACCCCAAGCACCCCTGGCCCGAGGACCCGCGCCAGGCCGACCCGACCCTGCGCGCCAAGCCGCGCCGCCGCTAGGCTGCCGCCAGCCGCCGAAGGCCGCCGGACCCGTCCCACCGCCGGACCCGCCCAAGCTGGAATCCGCGGCGTTTTGCGCTATCATTGCCGCAAAACGATAATATCCGGGCAGGCAGACACGATCATGGGACTTCTGGCGACGCTCTGGGCGGAATACATCAAGCCGATGGTGCGCCGGCCGCCGCGGCTGCAGGTGGCGGCGCTGTGCTGGCGCCCGGCCCGGTCCGGCGCGGGGCGCGAGGTGCTGCTGATCACCAGCCGCGACACCGGGCGCTGGATCATCCCCAAGGGCTGGCCGATGCGCGGCCGCGGCGCCGGCGGCGCGGCGTTGCAGGAGGCCTGGGAAGAGGCCGGCGTGCGCGGCGAGCTGAACGAGACGCCGGTCGGCCGCTACCACTACGACAAGATCGCCAAGGGCGGCCACCCGATCCCGGTTGAAACGATGGTCTACGCGGTGCGCGTCACCGAACTGGCCGAGGAATACCCCGAGGTCGGCCAGCGCCGCCGCGAATGGACCGCCCCCGCCGAGGCGGCGCGCCGGGTCCGCGAGCCCGAGCTCAAGTCCCTGCTGGAACGTTTCTGAATGGCCCCCGCCCCCGGCGATCGCGGCGATCCGCAGCAGTGGCGGACCCTCGACAAGGACCTCAAGCGGATCGCGCTGCTGGAGAACGCGGCGCTCTACCTCGGCCGCGGCCTTGTCGGCTGGGGCGTGTCGCTGGCGCTTCTGCTGCTGGCGGGGCTGACGGCGGCGGCCTTCTTCGGCCCCGGGCCGGGCGGCGCGGCGGTGATCGCCGCCGCTGTCTTCGCCGCCTACATGGCGATGAACATCGGCGCCAACGACGTGGCCAACAACATGGGCCCGGCGGTGGGCGCGCGGGTGCTGCCGATGGCCGCCGCGGTGGGCCTGGCCGCGCTGGCCGAGACCGCCGGCGCCCTGCTGGGCGGGCGCGCGGTGGTCGAGACGGTCTCCAGCGGCATCGTCGATCCGCGGGCGCTGGCGGCGCCGCAGCTGATGGTGCGCGCCATGCTGGCGGCGCTGATCGCCGCGGCGCTCTGGATCAACTGCGCCACGCTGCTGCGCGCGCCGGTCTCCACCACCCACGCCATCGTCGGCGGCGTCATGGGCGCGGGGATCGCCGCCGCGGGGCTGGGGGCGGTCAACTGGGCCGTCGCCGGGCGGATCGCCGCCTTCTGGGTCATCTCGCCGCTGGCCGGTGGGGCGCTGGCGGCCATGCTGCTGGCCTTCATCCGCTGGCGCATCCTGGAGGCGCCCGACCGCCTGGCCGCCGCCCGCCGCTGGGTGCCGCGCCTGGCGGGGCTGATGGCCGGCGCCTTTACCGCCTACCTGGGGCTGAAGCTGGACTTCGCCCCCCTGCCCAGCGCCGCGCTGGGCGCCGGCGCCGCGTTGCTGGCCTGGGGCATCTCCGTGCCCCGGGTGGCGCTGCAATCGCGCGGCATGGAAGACCGCAAGGCCCACATCAAGCGCCTGTTCGGGCTGCCGCTGGCGCTGGCCGCCACGGGGCTGAGCTTCGCGCATGGCGCCAACGACGTGGCCAATGCGGCGGGGCCGCTGGCGGCGGTCGTCTCGGCCGCCGGGGGGATGAGCCCGGGCGGCCTGGTTCCCGTGCCGGTCTGGGCGATCGCCATCGGCGCGCTGGGGATCAGCACCGGGCTGCTGCTCTACGGGCCGCGGCTGATCCGCATGGTCGGCAGCCAGATCACCCGGCTGAACCCCTTGCGCGCCTTCTGCATCGCCCTGTCGGCGACCATCACCGTGCTGCTGGCCAGCACGTTGGGGCTGCCCGTCTCGACCACGCATGTCTCGATCGGCGGGGTGTTCGGCGTCGGCTTCTTCCGCGAATGGGAGGCCGCCCGCGCCGTCCGCGCCCGGGCCGAGGCGCGCCACATCCCGCCCGAGGAGCAACGCCGCCGCCGGCTGGTGCGCCGCTCGCACTTCCTGACCATCATCGCCGCCTGGGGGCTGACCGTCCCCGCCGCGGCGCTGCTCTCGGCGCTGGTCTTCGCCCTGCTGGGGCCGGCCTTCGGTTGAGGGGTGGGCCGGGTGCTCCTCACGCACAGCCGTAAGGCTATGCTGGGGGATTGACCGCCCCGCCCCGATGCTGCTGTCCGCGCTGGTTTTCGCCTCGCGCGTCCAG
>JBPEXR010000508.1:0-6205 GCA_052031355.1 Paracoccaceae bacterium | reverse complement strand
GCGTCCCTGGCGAACTTGTTCCAGGGGCAGACGGCCAGGCAATCGTCGCAGCCGTAGATGCGATTGCCCAGGCCCGGCCGCAGCGCCGGGTCCACCGGGCCGCGATGCTCGATCGTCAGGTAGGAGATGCAGCGCCGGGCATCCAGCTTGTAGGGCGCGGGGAAGGCATCCGTCGGGCAGATGTCGAGGCACCGCCGGCAGGAGCCGCAGTGATCCGTCTCCGCCGCGTCGGCCGGAAGCTCCAGCGTGGTGAAGATGGACCCGATGAAGAACCAGGACCCCAGCTGCCGGCTGACCAGGTTCGTGTGCTTGCCCTGCCAGCCCAGGCCCGCCGCCTGGCCCAGCGGCTTTTCCGGCACCGGGGCGGTGTCGACGAAGACCTTCACCTGCACCTCGGCCTCGCCCGCCCCTTCGGCCGCGGCGATCAGCCAGCGGGCCAGGCGCTTGAGCCGCTTTTTCACCAGGTCGTGGTAGTCGCGGTTCTGCGCGTAGACCGATATTGCCCCGTGTTCGGGTCTGTTCAGCACCTCCAGCGGGTCGTGCGGCGGGGTGTAGGTTTCGCCCAGCATGATGACCGACCGCGCCTCGGGCCACAGGACCTGCGGCGCGCCGCGCCAATGGCTGCGCTCGGCCAGCCAGGTCATCTGCCCGTGCCGTCCGGCGCGCAGGAATTCGGCCAGCCGCCCGGGCACCTGGGGCACGTCCCAGGGGCGGCAGATGCGGCAGGCGTCGAAGCCCTCGTCCCAGGCCTGCGCCTGCAGCCGCGCCTTGAGGTCCTGCGATGTCTGGCCGGGTGTCATGTCCTGCCCTTAGGCGCTGGCGGGCCGCGCGGCAAGCGCCGGGGGCGCCCTGCTACGCCCCTTAATCGTGCAGCGCTGCCCGATTGACCGGTAGGGGGTTGCTGGCTAACAGGTGGTGATGCTGGAGATTTTCCTCAAGACCCTGCCTTTCTTCGCGCTGATCGGGCTGGGGTACTGGGCCGGGCGCACGCGTTTCTTTTCCGAGGAAGCGACCGCCTACCTGACGAAATTCGTCTTCTACTTCGCGCTTTCGGCGATGCTGTTCCGCTTCTCGGCCACGCTGTCGCTGCGCGAGATTTTCAACCTCAACTTCGTCTTCGCCTACCTCTGGGGCACGGCGGTGGTCTATGCGCTGGTCACGCTGGTTGCCTTCCTGCGGCGCAAGCCAGTGGCCGAAGCCGCGGTCGAGGCGCAATGCGGCGTGATCGGCAACGTCGGCTTTCTGGGCGTGCCGATGCTGGTCCTGCTGCTGGGGCCAGAGGCGATCGGCCCGGTGATGCTGGTGCTGGCGGTCGACCTCGTGGTCTTCGGCTCGCTGATCGTGATCCTGATCACCGGCGCGCGCGACGGGCGCATGTCGCCGGCGGTGCTGAAGACCATCGGCCTGGGGCTGCTGGCCAACCCGATGATCGTCTCGATCACGCTGGGGCTGACCTGGGCGGCGCTGGACCTGCCGATGCCCGCCCCCGCGGCCGATTTCCTGGCCCTTCTGGGCGGTGCCGCGACGCCCGGCGCGCTTTTCGCCATTGGTGCCTCGCTGGCCTCCAAATCGGCCGAACGAATGGCCGTCGCCGGCTGGCTGAGCCTGGCCAAGCTGGTGCTGCACCCCGCCGCGGTCGCCTTCTCGGTGCTGATGCTGTTCCCGGTCGCGCCCTACGAGGCCGGCGTGATGGTGGCCGCCGCCGCCCTGCCGGTGGCGGGCAACGTCTACATCCTTGCGCAGCACTACCGCGTGGCGCCGCAGCGCGTCTCGGCCTCGATCCTCATATCGACCGCGCTTTCCATCCTGACGGTGCCCGCCGTCATCGCCTGGATCGCCCCGCTGACCGGCTGAGGGCGGGATTTTCTTGAAATGTTCCCCTCTTCGCGTTTAGGTTACACCAACCAAGAAACGGAAGCGGGACAGGTGAGGCATGGCGGATTTCGCGCAGTATCAGGCTCTGATCGTCGCCGGGGGGCTGGCCCTCGCGGCGCTGCTCCTGCTGGCCGTCTTTCGTCGCGGTGGCGCCGGCCTCGCCACGCTGGAGGCCAGCTGGCGCGAGCGTCTGACCCAGGTCGAGGCGGAGCGTGAGAACCTGCGCAGCGAACTGGCAAAGGCCCGCGAGGACCTGCGCGGCATGACGACGGAACGCGACGCCGCCCTCGACCGGCTGGCCGAGGCGCAGCAGACCCGCGCCGCCGAGGCCGAGAAGGCCGAGCAGCGCCTCGACGCCTTCCGCGACGAGGCCGCCCACGCCAAGGCCGAGCTGAAGCGCGAGCTGGAAGGCAAGCTGCAGGCGGCGCAGGCGCGGCTCGACGAGGCGCAGGAGCATGGGCGCCAGCTTTCTGCCCGGATCAGCGGGCTGACCGCCGACCTCAAGGCCCAGTCGGAGAAGAACGCCGCCCTCAAGGAAGAGACGGAGGCGATGCGCGCCCAGATGGTCAACCAGTTCCGCGCCATCTCCGCCGAGATGCTGGACAGCCAGCGCAAGCAGACCGCCGCCTTCCAGAAGGGCGAGCTGGAGAAGGTGATCGGCCCCTTCCAGACCGAGATTTCCGGCCTGAAGACCAACATCAAGGAAATGAACGAGAAGGCCGAGGCCGAGCGCGCGCGTCTGGGCAGCCAGATCGGGCTGATGCAGGCCAAGGCGGCCGAACTGGCGCAGGAGGCCAACACCCTGGCCCGTGCCCTGCGCGGCGAGAAGAAGCGCCAGGGCAACTGGGGCGAGACCATCCTGGAGCGCATTCTCGAGGCCGCCGGCCTGCAGGAAGGGACGCACTTCCGCCGCCAGGCCAGCATGACCGACGAGGACGGCAACCGCCTGATCCCCGACATCGTCGTGCACCTGCCCAACAACCGCGACGTGGTGATCGATTCCAAGGCCACGCTCAACGCCTACCAGGACATGATCGAGGCCGAGGACAAGGCGACCGAGGAAGCCGCCCTGCGCCGCCACGTCACGGCGGTGCGCAACCACATCAACTCCCTTTCCGGCAAGTCCTACGCCAGCCTGTCGAAGAACGGCATGGAAAGCGTGATGATGTTCCTGCCGGTCGAAGGCGCGCTGACCGCCGCCCTCAGCCAGGATCCGAACCTGATCATCGAGGCCGCGGAGAAGCGCGTGAACATCGTCACCCCCACCACGCTGATGCCGATCCTGCGCATCGTCGACCACCTCTGGGTGATCGAGAAGCGCACCCGCTCGGTGGACGACATCGTGCAGCGGGCCGGCGCGCTGCACGACAAGTTCGTCTCTGTCGCGGCGAATTTCGAGAAGGTGGGCGAGCTGCTGTTCAAGGCGCGCGAGACCCACGACAAGGCCATGGGCCAGCTGACCCACGGCCACGGCAACGTCGTGCGCCAGGTGCAGCTTCTGGCCGACATGGGCGCCAAGACCAAGAAGGCTCTTCCCGAGGCGCTGCTGGAGCGTGCCTTGCAAGAGGACGAAGCCGGCGCCCCCGGCGCGGCGGCGGAGCCGGAGGAGACGGCCGGCGAGACGGCGGGCGAGGCCCACAAGACGGGCGAGACGGGCGAGGCAGAGGACGGTCGCCCCGGCGGCGCCCTGGCCATCGGCGCCGCGGCACAGGCCCCGGCGGAATAGCCATCCGCCTTGCCGCGCCGCTTTCCCTTGGGTAGCCATGGGACAAAGCGGAGGGTGCCATGGACGTCATATCGGAAAACCGCAGCTACGGCGGCGTTCAACAGGTGCTGCGGCACCGCTCGGCCGCGCTGGATTGCGAGATGACGCTGGGCCTTTTCCTGCCGCGCGAGGCGGCGGACGGGCCGGTGCCGGTGCTATGGTACCTCTCGGGGCTGACCTGCACGCATGAGAACGCAATGGTGAAGGCCGGCGCCCAGGGCTGGGCGGCCGAACAGGGCATCGCCCTGGTCTTTCCCGACACCTCGCCGCGCGGCGAGGGCGTGGCCGACGATCCGGCCTACGATCTGGGCCAGGGCGCGGGATTCTACGTCAACGCCACGCAGAAGCCCTGGGCCCGGCACTACCGCATGTGGGACTATATCGCCGAGGATCTGCCCCAGGCGCTGGCCGCCGCCGCCCCGCTGGACATGGAGCGGCAGGCGATCATGGGCCATTCGATGGGCGGGCACGGGGCGCTGACGCTGGCGATGTCGCTGCCGGGGCGCTACCGCTCGGTCTCGGCGCTGGCGCCGATCGCCAACCCTTCCGCCTCCGACTGGGGGCAGAAACAGCTTGGCGCCTACCTAGGTCCCGACCGCGACGCCTGGGCGCGCCACGATGCCACCGCCCTGATGGAGACGCGCGGCTTCGACGGCGAGGTGCTGATCGACCAGGGCGCGGCGGATGAATTCCTGGACCTGCTCTGCCCCGAGGCGCTGGCCGCCGCGATGATGCGCCGCCGCCAGCCCGGCGCCTTCCGCATGCAGGCGGGCTATGACCACAGCTACTTCTTCGTCGCCAGCTTCATGGAGGATCACGTGACCTTCCACGCCGAGGCGCTCTGGGCATGACGCTTTTCGTCGACGCCGACGCCTGCCCGGTCAAGGCCGAGGCCGAACGGGTGGCGACGCGCCACCGCGTGCCGATGAAGCTGGTCAGCAACGGCGGGCTGCGCCCCTCCGCCAATCCCCTGGTCGAGGTGGTGATCGTGCCCGAAGGCCCCGACATCGCCGATATCTGGATCGCCGACCGCGCCGGCCCCGGCGACGTGGTGGTGACGAACGACATCCCGCTGGCCGCCAGGTGCGTCGAGGCGGGGGCCGAGGTGCTGCGGCCCGACGGCTCGGCCCTCAGCCGGGCGAACATCGGCCAGCAGCTGGCGATGCGCGACCTTTCGGCCGACCTGCGCGCCGCCGATCCCTTCCGCCAGGGCGGCGGGCGCGCCTTCTCCAAGGCCGACCGGGCGCGGTTCCTCGACCAGCTGGAGGCCGCGATGCGCCGGGCGGCGCGGGCCGCCCCCGCCGGCGGCGGGGCATGAGCGCGCCGGCCCCGGCCACCGGGCCCGCCCGGTCGGGTGCAAGCCTTGCCGGGGCGGGCGCGGCGCTGGCGGGGGTGACCCTCTTTTCGCTGAACGACGTGGGCATCAAGTTCCTCAGCGACGGCTACGCGCTGCACCAGGTGGTGCTTCTGCGCTCGGTCATCGCGCTGGTGGTCTGCCTGGCGGTGATCGTCCCGCTGGCGGGGGGCTGGCGCGTGCTGCGCACCCGGCGGCTGGGCATGCACCTGCTGCGCGGGCTCTGCGTGGTGCTGGCGAACATGAGCTTCTTCCTGGGTCTCGCCGCCATGCCCTTCGCCGAGGCGGTGGCGATCTTCTTCGTGGCGCCGCTGCTGATCACCCTCTTCTCCGTGCTGATGCTGGGCGAGACGGTCGGCCCCTGGCGCTGGGGCGCGATGGTGCTGGGCTTCGCCGGCGTCCTCGTCATGGTGCGCCCGGGCACCGACAGCTTCCAGTTCGCCGCGCTGCTGCCGATCCTGGCGGCGGCGGCCTATGCGATGATCCACATCCTGACCCGCCGCATCGGCGGCACCGAAAGCGGCGCGACGCTGAGCTTCTACATCCAGCTGGTCTTCATCGTCGCCAGCCTCGCCTTCGGGGCGGTGCTGGGCGGCGGCGCCTTCGCCGGGCGCGGCCCCGAGGCACTGGACTTCCTGCTGCGGCCCTGGACGGGCTACGCCTGGGCCGACGCGCCGGTCTTCGTGATGATCGGCCTGGCCAGCGCCTTCGGCGGCTATTGCGTCAGCCAGGCCTACCGCATCAGCGATGCCGCCTTCGCCGCGCTGTTTGAATATGCCGCCATGCCGCTGGCCATCTTCTGGGGCTGGGCGGTCTTCGGCGAATGGCCCGACCCGCTGGCCTGGGCCGGGATCGCCATGATCCTGGCCGCCGGGCTGTTCCAGGTCTGGCGCGAATCCCGCGGCCGGCCCCTGCCCGGCCGCCGCCCGACAAGGAGGTAGAGCCATGCCACGCGTCCAAGCGGTGGTCTTCGACATCGGCAACGTCCTGGTGCGCTGGGATCCGGAGGGGTTCTTCGACCGCGCGATCGGCCCCGACAGGCGGCGCGCGCTCTTCGACGCCGTGCCGCTGGAGGCCGCCAACACCGCCGTCGACGCCGGCGCGCCCTTCCCCGACACCGTCCTGGCCCTGCGCGAGGATCACCCATCGTGGGCCCGCGAGATCGAGATGTGGGCCGAGAACTGGCTGACCATGTGCAGCCCGGCGATCGA
>JBPEXR010000507.1:0-5968 GCA_052031355.1 Paracoccaceae bacterium | reverse complement strand
GCCGCCCTCAGCCAGGTGGGCGAGAGCATGCAGGACCCGGCCCGCTACTGGCGCAACAACGTCGCCGGTTCGCTGACGCTGGCCGAGGCGGCGCTGGCGGCGGGCTGCAGCCGCATCGTCTTCTCCTCCACCTGCGCCACTTACGGTGAGCAGGACGGGGTGATGCTGGACGAGGATTGCCCGCAGCAGCCGATCAACGCCTATGGCGCCTCGAAGCGCGCGGTGGAAGAGATCTTGCAGCAGATGGGCACGGCCCACGGGCTGGAATCGGTGATCTTCCGCTATTTCAACGTCGCCGGCGCCGACCCCGAGGCCGAGGTAGGCGAACACCACCGCCCCGAGACGCACCTGATCCCGGTGATGCTGGAGGCGATCGACGGCACGCGCCCGGCGCTGACGCTGCACGGCACCGATTACGACACGCCCGACGGGACCTGCATCCGCGATTACGTCCATGTCTCGGACCTGGTGGATGCGCATGTCCTGGGGCTGCGCTGGCTGCTGGACGGGCGCGGCAGCCGGGCCTTCAACCTGGGCACCGGGCGCGGCTACTCGGTCCGCGAGGTGATCGAGGCCGCGCAAGCCGTGACCGGCAAGCCCGTGCCCGCCAACGAGGGCCCGCGCCGGCCGGGCGATTGCACGGCGCTGGTCTCCGGCTCGGAACGGGCGTCGCGGGAGCTGGGCTGGGCGCCGCAGCGCTCGGACCTGCGCACGATGATCGCCGATGCCTGGCGCTGGCACCGCGAGGGGCATTACGCGCGCTAGGCCTCAGGGCGCGCTCTTGCGCTTGGCCAGGTCGCCGTCGTCGCCCATCGAGGCCAGCTTCAGCTCGCGCAGGAAGCTCATCGTCGGCTTGGCGGCGAAAAGGACCGAGCCGATGATGAAAAGCCAGGTCCCCGTTCGGTGCAGATGCTCGAACAGGAAAAGGATCGAGCCAGCGAGGAAGGCGACCGAGGCCAGGAAATCCGCCGAAGTGTAGAGGATCTCCACCACGGCCTTCAGACGTTTCGACTTCTCGCTACTGCCGCCGTTGTCTTCGTGAAACAGCATGGGGCCTCCTTTGGTGTTGCAAAGAAGGCCAACGCCGCCCTCGGCGGAAGGGTTCGGGGCCGCGGCTGGATGGCGCGGCCCCGTGCGGGTCCCGGTGGCGCTATTCCGGCGTGCCGAAGCCGCCGGCGGTGGGGGTGACGACGACCACGGCATCGCCGGCGGCGACGCGGTTCTGGTCGGCGTGCGCCAGCTCCTCCACCTCGCCCGAGGCGCGGTGGATCTCGGTCCGTCCGCAGCGGCCGGGCTTGCCGCCCTCCAGGCCCTGCGGCGCCCGCTTGCGGTGCGAGGACAGGATCGACAGGTCCATGTCCTCCAGGAAGCGGATGCGCCGGGTGGTGCCGTCGCCGGCCTTCCACCGCCCCGCCCCGCCGGAGCCGGCGTCGATGCGGAACTCCTCCAGCAGCACCGGGTAGCGCAGCTCCAGGATCTCCGGGTCGGTCAGGCGGGAGTTGGTCATGTGCACATGCACCCCGTCGGTGCCGGCGAAACCGCGCCCGTCGTTCGTCCGCCCCGCCGGGCTGCCCGAGCAGATGGTCTCGTAGTACTGGTGCCGCTCGTTGCCGAAGGTCAGGTTGTTCATCGTACCCTGGCTGTTGGAGATCGCGCCAAGCGCACCGAACAGCGCGTTGGTGACATGCTGCGAGGTCTCGACGTTGCCGGCGACGACGGCGGCCGGGTACTTCGGCGCCAGCATCGAGCCTTCGGGCACCTTGATCGTCACGGGCCGCAAGCAGCCGGCGTTCATCGGGATCGGCGCCTCCACCATGACGCGGAAGACGTAGAGCACGGCGGCGCGGGTCACAGGCTCGGGCGCGTTGAAGTTGTTCTCGCGCATCTCGGAGGTGCCGGTGAAATCGACCAGCGCCTCGTTCTTCTCGCGGTCGACGGTGATGGCGACGCGGATCACCTGGCCGGTGTCCGTCTCGTAGCTGTATTCCCCGTCCGACAGGCGCCCGATCACCCGCGCCACCTCGGCCGCGGCGTTGTCCTGGACGTGGCCCATGTAGGCCTGCACCACCTCCAGCCCGAAGGCGCCGATCATGCGCCGCAGCTCGGCCGCGCCGCGAGCGTTGGCGGCGACCTGGGCCTTGAGGTCGGCGATATTCTCGTCCGGGTTCCGGCAGGGATAGGGGTGATCGGTCAGGATCTTGCGGATCTCCGCCTCGCGGAACCGCCCGCCCCGGGCCAGCAGCACGTTGTCGATCAGCACGCCCTCCTCGTCGACCTTGGTCGCGCGCGGCGTCATCGAGCCGGGGGCGATGCCGCCAACATCGGCGTGATGGCCACGGCTGGCGGTCCAGAAGAGGATCTCCTTCTCCGCCTCGTCGAAGACGGGGGTGACCACGGTGATGTCGGGCAGATGCGTGCCGCCGTTGTAGGGCGCGTTCAGCGCGTAGACATCGCCGGGCTGCACCTTGCCTTCGTTGAGGCGGATCACCGTCTCGACGCTGCGATCCATGGAGCCGAGGTGCACCGGCATGTGCGGCGCATTGGCGACCAGCGCGCCGGTCGAATCGAAGACCGCGCAGGAGAAGTCCAGCCGTTCCTTGATGTTGACCGAGCGCGCAGTCTTCTGCAGGGCGACGCCCATCTGCTCGGCGATATTCATGAAGAGGTTGTTAAAGACCTCCAGCAGCACCGGGTCCGCCTCGGTGCCGGCGGCGCTGGCGCGGCTGGCGGCCTCGGCCCGGGTCATGACGATGTGGTCATGGGCGCTGATCTGGGCGCGCCAGCCCGGCTCCACCACCACGGTCTGATTGTCCTCGATCACCAGTGCGGGGCCGGCGACATAGGCGCCGGGATGCAGCTCCTCGCGGCGCACTACGGCGGCGTCGTGCCATTTTCCGCCGGAATAGAGCCTGGTTTTCTCCCGCGCGGTCACCTCCCCTTCCCGCGTGTCGGTCGCGGGCTCGGGGTCGGCGGCGGGATCGGCGGCCTGGCCTTCGACCTCGGCCGCCTCGATGATCAGCTGCGCCTCAGGGTCGGTGAAGCCGAACTCTGCCAGGTGGGCCGTCTCGAAAGCCTCGCGGGCGGCCGCGGCATCCCCGCCCCAGCGGACGGGCAGCGCGGTGTCGGTGCCGGCGTAGCGCAGGTGCAGCCGGCGCGTCATCTCGGTGCCCTCCTCGGCCACGCCCTGGGCGCGCAGCGCGGCGCGCACCTCCTCCTCCAGCTTGCCGAGGGCCGCCTCGACCGCCTCCAGGTTGCCGTCCTCGAGCGGGCTTTCCAGCCCCTGCTGGCGCTGTTCGGTCACCCGGGCCAGGCCGATGCCATAGGCCGACAGCAGGCCGGAAAGCGGGTGGATCAGCACCCGGCGCATCCCCAGCGCATCGGCGACGAGACAGGCGTGCTGCCCCCCTGCCCCGCCGAAGGCGTTCAGCAGATAGCGCGTCACGTCATGCCCCCGCTGGACCGAGATCTTCTTGATCGCGTTGGCCATGTTCTCCACCGCGATGCGCAGGAAGCCCTCGGCGACTTCCTCGGCCGATTTGCCTTCGCGCTCAGCAATCTCGGCGAACTTCTGGGCCACCGTCTCACGGTCGAGCTTCTGGTCCTGGTCGGGGCCGAAGATGGCGGGGAAATACTCGGGGTTCAGCTTGCCCAGCATGACGTTGGCATCGGTTACCGTCAGCGGCCCGCCGTTGCGGTAACAGGCCGGCCCCGGGTGCGCGCCGGCGCTGTCCGGGCCGACGCGGAAGCGCCCAGGCTCGGCATGCAGGATCGAACCGCCGCCCGCGGCCACGGTGTGAACCCGCAGCATGGGCGCGCGCATCCGCACCCCGGCCACCTGCGTCTCGAAGGCGCGTTCGAACTGCCCGTCGAAATGCGCCACATCGGTCGAGGTGCCGCCCATGTCGAAGCCGATCACCTCGTCATGCCCGGCGATCTGGCCGGTGCGCGCCATGCCGACGACGCCCCCCGCGGGGCCCGAGAGGATGGCGTCGCGCCCCTTGAAACGGTCCGCCGCCGTCAGCCCGCCCGAGGACATCATGAACTGCAGGCTGGGGCCTTCCTCGTCCGGCGGGGTGGCGCCCAGGGCATCGGCGACCTTCTGGACATAGCGCGACAGGATCGGCGTGAGATAGGCATCGACCACCGTGGTGTCGCCCCGGCCCACCAGCTTGATCAGCGGCGAGACTTCGTGGCTGACGGAGATCTGGCCAAAGCCGACCTCGCGGGCCAGCGCCTCAAGCTGGCGTTCGTGCTCGGGCGCGGTCCAGGCGTGCATCAGCACGATCGCCACGGCGTCGATGCCGTCGGCCTTGGCCTTCTCCATCGCGGCGCGGGCGCTTTCGGCCTCAAGCGCCACTTCGACGGTGCCATCGGCGCGCACCCGCTCCTCGACCTCGACGACGCGGTCGTAAAGCTGCTCCGGCAGGACGATTTCCTTGGCGAAGATGTCGGGGCGGTCCTGGTAGGCCAGGCGCAGCGCGTCGCGGAAGCCCTTGGTGATCAGCAGCAGCGTGCGGTCGCCTTTCCGCTCCAGCAGGGCGTTGGTGGCGACGGTGGTGCCCATGCGCACGGTCCCCACCCGTTCGGGCGGAATGGCCCCGCCCGAATCGACGCCCAGCATCCGGCGGATGCCTTCGATCGCGGCGTCGTCGTAGACGCCGGGGTTCTCCGACAGCAGCTTGCGCGCGCTCAGCGTGCCATCCGGGGCGCGGCCGATCACGTCGGTGAAGGTGCCGCCGCGGTCGATCCAGAAATCCCACCGACCTGTGGTTTGCGCTGTGCCTGCCGACTGGGTGCCCATTGCCGCATCTCCTTGGGGTTGCCGTGCCAGCGCCCGGGGCGCCGCTTCGATTACAAAATGTTGACAAAATGCAAACGTAGCGTCAAGCTGCGATTGCAAGGCGGGTATGAAGCCCGTGCAAACCTGGGAGGACGCAATGACTTTTCCGATGCTGAAACCGATGGCGGGCCTGCTGGCCGGCGCCGCGCTGGCCCTGCCGGCCTGGGCCGAGACCTGGGACATGCCCACGCCCTACGGCGATGCGGTGTTCCACACGCAGAACATCTCCGAGTTCGCGGCCGACGTCGAGGAAGCGACGGGCGGCGATCTGAGCATCACGGTGCATTCCGCCGGTTCGCTGTTCGCGCATCCGGAGATCAAGGATTCCGTGCGCCGCGGCCTCGCCCCCATCGGCGAGACGCTGATGTCGCGCCTGGCGAACGAGGACCCGATCTTCGCGATCGATTCGATTCCCTTCCTTGCCTCCTCCTACGACGAGGCGCGCAAGCTCTGGGAAGCCTCCCGCCCGATGGTCGAGGAAAAGCTGGCCGAACAGGGGCTGAAGCTGCTGTTCGCCGTGCCGTGGCCGGGGCAGTCGATCTACACCAAGGAGGCGATCACCTCGACCGCCGACCTCGATGGGGCGGCCTTCCGCGCCTATAACACCTCGACCGAGCGGCTGGCCCAGCTGATGGGCGCGGTGCCGACGCAGATCGAGACCGGCGACATCCCCACCGCCTTCGCCACCGGGCGCGTCGACGCGATGATCACTTCGCCCTCGACCGGCGTTTCCAGCCAGGCGTGGGATTTCACCAACCACTACACCGACACCCAGGCCTGGCTGCCGAAGAACATGGTCATCGTGAACCAGCGTGCCTTCGACGCCCTGCCCGAGGAAACCCGCAACGCCCTGGTCGAGGCCGCCGCGCGCGCCGAAACCCGCGGCTGGGAGATGTCGGCCGCCGAAACCGAAGAGAAGATGGCCACGCTGAAGGAAAACGGCATGCAGGTGTCGGACCCCTCGGAAGAGCTGTCGCGCCAGCTGGCGGAGATCGGCGAGACGATGACCCAGGAATGGCTGGACGCCGCCGGTGACGCCGGCGCCAAGGTCGTCGAAGACTACCGCGCCATGCTGCAATAAGCCCGCCCGGGGGCGCCCTGCCCCCGGCGATGCCGCGCACTGGCGCG
>JBPEXR010000506.1:0-4601 GCA_052031355.1 Paracoccaceae bacterium | reverse complement strand
ACGACGTGAAGGAAGAGACCAGCGAGGACCGCGAGGGCTACGCCGAGCGGCGCACCGACTGGGCCGAGGACCGCACCCTGCTGGCGGGCGAGCGGACCTTTGCCGGATGGATGCGCACGGGCCTGGCGGCGGTGGCGGTGGCGCTGGGGCTCAAGGCCCTCTTCGGCGATTTCTCCCCCACCTGGGTGCCCAAGGCGGCGGCCTCGCTCTTCGTGGTGGCGGCGCTTTTCATCTATGCCGCGGCTTTCGTTCAGGCGCGCAAGACCCGCGACCGGCTGGACGCGCAAAGCGCCGCCGCGCAGTCGCAGCAGCGCATGGCGGTGATCGCGGCGGTCCTGGGCGTGGCCTCGGCGATCTCGGGCGGCGTGCTCTGGCTGCTGTGACCGCGCGGCCCGCGTCCGGCCCCCGGTTCTGCGGTAGACGCCGCGCCGCCGCGCCTTTACTTTCGCGGTGATCGGCACACCCCCAGACCCAGAAGGGACGGCATGAGTTCAGGCGACACCCCCGGCTACCAGGTTCTTGCCCGCAAGTACCGCCCCGAGACCTTCGCCGACCTCGTCGGCCAGGACGCGATGGTGCGCACGCTGAAGAACGCCTTCCAGGCGGACCGCATCGCCCAGGCCTTCATCATGACCGGCATCCGCGGCACCGGGAAGACGACCACCGCGCGGATCATCGCCAAGGGGATGAACTGCGTCGGACCCGACGGCACAGGCGGCCCCACGACCGACCCCTGCGGCGTCTGCGAGCATTGCGTGGCGATCATGGAGGGGCGCCACGTCGACGTGCTGGAGATGGACGCCGCCTCGCGCACCGGGGTGGGCGACATCCGCGAGATCATCGAAAGCGTGCACTACCGGGCCGCCAGCGCGCGCTACAAGATCTACATCATCGACGAGGTGCACATGCTCAGCACCTCGGCCTTCAACGCGCTGCTCAAGACGCTGGAAGAGCCGCCCGAGCACGTGAAGTTCATCTTCGCCACGACCGAGATCCGCAAGGTGCCGGTCACCGTGCTGTCGCGCTGCCAGCGGTTCGACCTGCGCCGGATCGAGCCGGAGGTGATGATCGGCCTTCTGCGCCGCATCGCCACCGCCGAGGGCGCCCAGATCACCGACGAGGCGCTGGCCCTCATCACCCGCGCCGCCGAAGGCTCGGCCCGGGATGCCACCTCGCTGCTGGACCAGGCGATCAGCCACGGCGCGGGGGAAACCACGGCCGAGCAGGTGCGCGCCATGCTGGGCCTGGCCGACCGCGGCCGGGTGCTGGACCTGTTCGACCTGGTGATGAAGGGCGACGCCGCCGGCGCGCTGACCGAGCTGTCGGCCCAATACGCCGAGGGCGCCGACCCGATGGCCGTGCTGCGCGACCTGGCGGAGGTGACGCACTGGATCTCGGTGGTCAAGATCACCCCCGACGCGGCCGAGGACCCGACCATCAGCCCGGACGAGCGTGACCGCGGCCAGCTGATGGCCGAACAGCTGCCGATGCGGGTGCTGACGCGGATGTGGCAGATGCTGCTGAAGGCGCTGGACGAGGTCGCCGATGCCCCCAACGCCATGATGGCCGCGGAAATGGCGGTGATCCGCATGACCCATGTCGCCGACCTGCCCCCGCCGGAGGAGCTGGTGCGCAAGCTGCAGGCCAGCACGCCCCCCGCGGGCGGACCGGCCG
Source organism: Paracoccaceae bacterium (assembly GCA_052031355.1). GTDB lineage: Bacteria > Pseudomonadota > Alphaproteobacteria > Rhodobacterales > Rhodobacteraceae > JBPEXR01. The sequence continues at coordinate 2,927 of JBPEXR010000506.1, read as the reverse complement.
GCCCCGGCGGCGGGCCCGCGGCGCCCAACGGCGGCGGATCGGGCCCGGTGGCGCATGGCGCCGCCGCCGGCGCACCCCAGGCCGCAAGCCCCGCATCCAGTGCGCCGCGCGCTTCGGGCACGGGCAGCGCGGGCGGCGCTGCCAGTTCGGGCGGCGGGGCGCTGCGCGCGGTGGCGACCGACAGCGCGCTGGCGCGCTATCCCACCTTCGAACACGTGGTCGAGCTGATCCGCCACCAGCGGGACGTGAAACTGCTTGTCGAGGTCGAGACTTGCCTGCGCCTGGCCGCCTACCAGCCGGGGCGGATCGAGTTCACCCCCACCGAGGACGCGCCGCGCGACCTGGCGCAGCGCCTGGGCGGGCGGCTTCAGGCCTGGACCGGCAGCCGCTGGGCGGTCACCGTCACCTCCGGCGCCGAGGCCGAGACGATCGCCGAGCGCCGCGATGCCGCCGCCCTTGCCCTGCGCGAGAAAGCCTCGGCCCATCCGCTGGTGCAGGCGGTGCTGACCGCCTTCCCCAAGGCCCGCATCAGCCAGATCCGCACCGCCGAGGACATGGCCGCCGAGGCCCAGGCCGAGGCGCTGCCCGAGGTCGAGGACGAATGGGACCCCTTCGAGGAAGGCTAGGGCCCCTGCCCGCCCCCGGCCCGCTGGGTCACCGCGCGGCGGCGCCCGCCCTTGCAGGCAAGGGCCCGCGTCCGTATCTAACCCGCAACGCCACCGGCAATTAGGAGCGATCGGATGTTCAAGGGTTTGGGCCAGATGGGTGACATGGCCAAGATGATGAAGGCCGCCCAGGAAATGCAGGCCAAGATGGCCGAACTGCAGGAAGAGATGACGCGCCTGACCGTCACCGGCGAGGCCGGCGCGGGCCTCGTCAAGGCCGTCTGCACCTGCAAGGGCGAGCTGAAATCGCTGGACATCGATCCCTCGATCTTCAGCCGCGACGACAAGGAAGTGGTCGAGGACCTGATCCTCGCCGCGATCAAGGACGCCCAGGCCCGCGCCCAGGAACGCGCGCAGGAAGAGATGGGCAAGATCACCGAGGGCATGGGCCTGCCCAAGGACATGAAGCTGCCGTTCTGATCGGCAGCCGCCCGGCGGGCAGAACGGGGGAGCGGCCATGGGCGGCACCGGCGACATCGACGCGCTGATCGAGATGATGGCCAAGCTGCCCGGCCTGGGCCCGCGCTCGGCCCGGCGCGCGGTGCTGCACCTCGTGCGCAAGCGCGCGCTCCTGCTGGACCCGCTGGCCGAGCAGATGCAGCGCGTCGCCGCCAGCGCCCGCGAATGCCTCAACTGCGGCAACATCGGCAGCTCGGAGATCTGCGAGATCTGCGCCAACGAGGCCCGCGCCACCGGCGAGATCTGCGTGGTGGAGGATGTCGCCGACCTCTGGGCGATGGAGCGCGCGCAGGTCTTCAAGGGGCGCTACCACGTGCTGGGCGGCACGCTCTCGGCCCTCGACCAGGTGGGCCCGGAGGAGCTGGGCATCCCGCGCCTGCTGGACCGCGTGGCGACCGAGGGCGTGCGCGAGGTGATCCTGGCGCTGGGGGCCACCGTCGACGGCCAGACCACGGCGCATTACCTCGCCGACCAGCTGGAGGGGAAGGTCGAGCTGACGACCCTGGCGCAGGGCGTCCCCATCGGCGGCGAGCTGGACTACCTCGACGACGGCACGATCACGGCGGCCCTGACGGCGCGGCGCAAGCTGTAGGGACGGCGCGATGGGGTTGCTTGGCGCTGAGCCTCCGACCGTTGGCGGTCACTGACACTGAAATTCGTAAAGGGTGGCGTAGCGAAACGGCTGCGAAGTTTTTGTTGGCGCGCGCTGGTGCTGCCGCAAGCTAGAACGTGCTCTGCCTGCGGCGGTGTCGGCCGAGCCATCGTGGCGGCTAGGTGGGGTTAAGGGTTCTCAGAACGCCCTCCCCCGGAAAAGATACGCGGAAGCCGGCACGCTCTGCGCCGAACGGTCATCGAAGGTTTACGCTAAACGGCCCGCCACATTTGGCGCATGGCTGCCCATGCCTGCGCGGGCGAATTGCGATCCATCAAGCGTGGCGACCATCCCCGCCAAAGCGCCGGCCGCCTGCCCGTCCGCCCTGCCCCTACCGCGGCAGCTCGCCAGACAGGACGTAGCGCAGGATCTGCGCGACCTGCGCGGGACGCTCGCAGACGGCCAGGGCGGCGGCGTCCACTTCCTTCAGCGCATGCTGGTGGTCGTCGCCATGCAGCACGATCAGCGATTTGCCCAGCGCGGCGGCATAGCCGGCGTCGAACGCGGCGTTCCACTGCTTGTACTTCTCGCCGAAGCGCACGACGACGACATCGGCCCGGGCGATCTCGCGGCGGGTGCGGATGGCGTTCAGCTTCGCGCCCTTGTGGTCGTGCCAGAACTTGTCGGGCTCGTCCCCCAGGATCGCCACGCCGCAATCGTCGGAGGCCGCGTGGTCGGTCACCGGCGCGCTGAAGGCGACGTCGAGGCCCTCGGCGCCGCGGATCACCTCCTCGCGCCAGTCGGTGTGAATCTCGCCGCTCAGGTAGACGTTGAGGGTCATCTCGCTCTCCTTGTCAGCGCCGGGCACCGCGCCGGCCTTTCTGCGCCCCGCCCGCCGGGATGGGCGCGCGGGGCATGGTGTCAGGGCCGGACGCTGCCACGGCCGCGCCGGGGCGGGCCTAGCCGCGCAGGGTGCCGCCGGTGGCCTTGGCGACCTTCTCGACGATCTTGGCGCTGACCGCCTCAATGTCCTTTTCCTTCAGCGTCTTGTCCTGCGGCTGCAGGCGCACGGTGATGGCCAGCGACTTGCGCCCCTCGCCCAGGCTGCCGCCCTGGAATTCGTCGAAGACGCGCACCTCCTCGATCAGCGCCTTGTCGGCGCCGGCGGCGGCGTTGACGAGGGTCAGCGCCTCGACATCGGCGTCCACCTC
>JBPEXR010000505.1:0-6531 GCA_052031355.1 Paracoccaceae bacterium | reverse complement strand
GAGGCGCCCCGGCCCAGCGATGCCGCGGCGCGCCAGACGGCCGAGTACCTGGAGCAGCGCCGCCGCGCGCTGATCGCCGGGGCGCTGGCGCTGCCGGTCGTGGTGCTGGAGATGGGCGGCCACCTGGTGCCCGCCTTCCACGCGCTGATCGGGGCCAGCATCGGCCATGCCGCCAGCTGGACCATCCAGGCGGTGCTGGCGACGGTGATCCTGGCCGGCCCGGGGCGCGGCTTCTTCGCCCGCGGCCTGCCGGCGCTGTGGCGCGGCCATCCGGACATGAACAGCCTCGTCGCGCTGGGCACCGGGGCGGCCTACCTCTTCTCGCTGGTGGCGCTGCTGACGCCGGAGTGGCTGCCGGCCGCCTCCCGCGCCGTCTATTTCGAGGCGGCGGCCGTGATCGTCGTGCTGATCCTCGCCGGCCGCGCCATGGAGGCGCGCGCCAAGGGGCGGGCCGGCGCCGCGATCCGCCAGTTGATGGACCTGGCGCCCCAGACCGCCCGCGCCTGGCGCAACGGCGCCTGGCAGGAGGTGCCAAGCGCAGCCCTGGTGCCCGGCGACCGGGTTCTGGTGCAGCCCGGGGGCCGCGTTCCGGCCGATGGCCGTGTGCTGGAGGGGCAGAGCGATCTGGACGAAAGCATGATCACCGGCGAGCCGATGCCCGTGGCCAAGGGTCCGGGCGATGCGCTGACCGGCGGCACGCTGAACGGCGCCGCGGCGCTGGAAATGACGGTGGAGAAGACCGGCGCGGACACCGTGATGGCGCGCATCACCCGCATGGTGGCCGAGGCGCAGGGCGCCAAGCTGCCGATCCAGAACCTGGTCGACCGGATCACCCTGTGGTTCGTCCCCGCGGTCCTGGCGCTGGCGGCGCTGACGGGGCTGGGCTGGTGGCTGTTCGGCCCGACGCCGGCGCATGCGCTGGTGGCCGCGGTCTCGGTGCTGATCATCGCCTGTCCTTGCGCGATGGGCCTCGCCGTGCCCGTCTCGATCATGGTGGGCACCGGGCGCGGCGCCGGGGCGGGGCTGCTGTTCCGCCGGGGCGGCGCGCTGCAGGGGCTGTCGGAGGTGGCGGTCATCGCCCTCGACAAGACCGGCACGATCACCCGCGGTCGGCCCAGCCTGACGGAGGTGCTGCCCGCACCGGGCCAGGACCGCGCCGGGGTGCTGGCCGCGGCGGCGGCGCTGGAGGCGGCCTCCGACCACCCGCTGGCCCGGGCGGTTACCGAGGCCGCCGCGGCGGAGGCGCTGGCGCTGCCGCAGGTGCGCGGCATGCGGGCCGAGGCGGGCTTCGGCGTCACCGGGCAGCTGGACGGCGCGCCCCTCCTGCTGGGCGCGGCGCGGATGATGACGCGCGAGGGCGTGGACATCGCCCCGCTCGCCGAACAGGCCGCGGCGCTGGAGGCGAAGGGCCGCAGCGTCATGTACCTGGCCCGGGACGGCGCGCTGGCCGGGCTTCTGGCGGTCTCCGACCCGATCAAGGAGGGCAGCGCCGCGGCGGTGGCCGCGCTGCAGGCCGAGGGCCTGGAGGTGGCGATGATCACCGGCGACAGCCAGGCGACGGCCCGCGCCATCGCCGCCGAGGCCGGCATCACCCGCGTCATCGCCGGCGTGCTGCCCGAGGGCAAGGTCACCGCGCTGGAGGCGCTGCGCGCCGGCGGGCGGCGCGTGGCCTTCGTGGGCGATGGCATCAACGATGCGCCGGCGCTGGCCCGGGCGGACGTGGGCATCGCCATCGGCACCGGCACCGATATCGCGATCGAGGCGGGGGACGTGGTTCTGGTTTCCGGCGATCTGCGGGCGGTGGTCGCGGCGCGGGCCCTCAGCCGGGCGGTGATGCGCAACATCCGGCAGAACCTGTTCTGGGCCTTCGGCTACAACGTGGCGCTGATCCCGGTGGCGGCGGGGCTGCTTTACCCGGCGCTGGGGATGATGCTGTCGCCGGCGCTGGCGGCCGGGGCGATGGCCCTGTCGTCGCTCTTCGTGCTGGGCAATGCGCTGCGGCTGCGGCGGCTGGATCTGACGCGGCATCAGGGGAGGGCGGCATGAACATCGGCGACGTCGCGGCGGCCAGCGGACTGCCGGCCAAGACCATCCGCTACTACGAGGAGATCGGCCTGGTGCGCCCGCGCCGCGACGGCAACGGCTACCGCCGTTTCGCAGAGGCGGACCTGCACCGCCTGGCCTTCCTGGCGCGCGCCCGCGCGCTGGGCTTTACCATCGAGGAATGCCGCGGCCTGCTGGCGCTCTACGAGGACGACAGCCGCGCCAGCGCCGACGTGAAGCGCATCGCGCAGCAGCACCTCGACCGGATCGACCGCAAGATCGCCGAGCTGCAGCAGATGCGGCGCACCCTGGGCGAGCTGGTGGATTGCTGCGCCGGGGATTCGCGCCCCGACTGCCCGATCCTGCACGACCTCGCCGCACCCGAGCTTGCGGGGGGCGCGGGACCCAAGGGCTGAGGCAACGAAAAAGGCGGGCGGCTGATGTGCCGCCCGCCTTTCGGGTCCCCTGCCTGGCCGGGCCCTAGATCAGGAAGTCGTCCGAGGCGAGGTCCGCCACCGCCACGCCTTCCAGCGTGATGGACTTGTTCCCCACGGTGATGACGGCGTTTCCGTCCACTTCCGACAGGTGGTTGGCGGTCAGGTCGGCGTAATCGGTGATGGCGCCCACGGCGCGCAGGTCGATCACCTCGTTCGACAGGGCGGTGTTGAAGTCCAGCACCGTGTCGTGGCCGAACTTGCCCTTGAAGATGAAGCGGTCCGCCTGGGCGCCGCCGCGCAACTCGTCGTCGCCGCCGCCGCCGATCAGCTTGTCGGCGCCGCGCCCGCCGTTCAGGAAGTCCTGCCCGCCGCCGCCGTTCATCTTGTCGTTGCCGCCGCCGCCGATCACGTCGTCGGCGCCGCCCTTGCCGAACAGGAAGTCCTTCCCGCCGTTGCCCACCACGCGGTCCGACCCGTTATGGCCGTAGACCGTATCCCGGCCGCCGCCGCCGAAGACGTCGTTGTCCCCGAGGTTGCCGAAGATGAGGTCGTTCCCGGCGCCGCCGCGAATGGTGTCGTCGCCGCGCCCGCCGGCGAGCATGTCGTTGCCGCCGCCGCCGCGGATCACGTCATCGCCCGGGTGCGAGGCGCCTAAGACGACATCGCCATAGGCCGAGCCGGTGAAGTCCATCGAGGACAGAATGCGCGTCTCGTTCCAGTTGTCGGCGCCGAAGCTCAGCATCGTGGTCGAGTCGCTGGCATCGACGTAGACCGGATCGCTCATTGCGATCAGCTCGTTGATCGGGACGAAGTTGCCGTCGGTAATCGCGAAGATCGCCGACTGGAAGGCCACGGCGTCCCAGGAGACATTCGTGATGTCCACCACCACCGTGCCGCTGTCGTTGGCGATGCTGATCGTCTCGATCGTGCCACCGGTGATCCCGTCGGAATTGAACGTGAAGCCGGAGCCCGTGAAGGTCACCTCGTACCCGGTTGTGGCGTTCTCGGCCACGACCTCTGTCGAGGATGTGCTGGTGAAGTCCAGGTCCGGGCCGTCGGGTCCGAAGAACCCGTTGTCGAAGAAATCGGAATCTCCCCCGTGGTAGTCAATACGCATGGCTTTCCCCTCCTAAGCGCAAAGTCCCGTCCGGGTCGGCCCCGGCAGCCGCCGTAGTAGGCGGGAGGCCCCTCCCGCCGGTCAAACTTTTTCGACAGCGAATGTCGTTTATCGGCCCGGATCGCGCCAAAACTGCCTTGGTTTTCGTGTTTAGCGGGCGCTGGGGTGGATAAATGCGCGCAAAACGAAAAACCGCCGGCCCTGGGGGCGGCGGTTTTCATCGTCACATCGTCTTGGGGACGATTGGTGCCCAGGAGAGGACTCGAACCTCCACGTCCATACGGACACTAGCACCTGAAGCTAGCGCGTCTACCAATTCCGCCACCTGGGCAGGTGTCGTGAGGGGGCGTTTAAGCCCCCGCCGCGGCAGTGTCAACGAGGTTTTTGCAGGTTTTTTCGCGGCCCCCGTCCTGCCCTTTGTCCCGCCCTTTGTCGGGCCCCTTGGCGCGTCCCTTTGCGCACCCGTCGAGGGGCGTCCGGGGGCGGCGCGCAATCCGCCTTGTTTCACGGCAGGCGCGCTTGTATTGAGTGCGCCAGCATCACCGCAGCGGAGAAGGCACATGTCCAAACTCGTGACGATCTACGGCGGCTCGGGCTTCGTCGGGCGCTACATCGCATGGCGCATGGCGCGTGCCGGATGGCGGGTCCGCGTGGCGGTGCGCCGGCCGAACGAGGCGCTTTTCGTGCGCCCCTACGGCGTTGTCGGCCAGGTCGAGCCGGTCTTCTGCAACATCCGCGACGATGCCTCGGTGCGCGAGGTGATGCTGGGCGCGGACGCGGTGGTGAACTGCGTGGGCACCTTCGACGCCGGCGGCAAGAACAACTTCGACGCCGTGCAGCACGAAGGCGCGGGCCGCATCGCCCGCATCGCGGCGGAGCTGGGCGTGGCGCGCATGGTGCACCTCTCGGCGATCGGCGCCGATGCCGAAAGCGCCAGCCTTTACGCGCAAAGCAAGGCGCATGGCGAGGCCGCGGTGCTGGAGCATATGCCGGGCGCCATGATCCTGCGCCCCTCGGTGATCTTCGGGACCGAGGATGGCTTCTTCAACCGCTTCGCCGGCATGGCGCGGCTGACGCCGGTGCTGCCGCTGGTGGGCGCCTCCACCCGGTTCCAGCCGGTCTACGTGGACGATGTCGCCCATGTGGCCGAGATGGGCGTGACCGGCGAGGCGCCGGGCGGTATCTATGAGCTGGGCGGCCCCGACGCCGAGACCCTGCGCGAGATCATCACCAAGATGCTGCGCGTCATTCGCCGCAACCGGCTGGTCGCCTCGCTGCCCTTCTTCGTGGGCGATTTGATGGGCCGCGGCTTCGATCTGCTGCAGACGGTGACCTTTGGCCTGTTCCACAACGGCATCCTGACGCGCGACCAGGCGCGGCAGCTGCGCGCCGACAACGTGGTCACCGGCCAGCACCCGGGGTTCGAGGCGCTGGGCATCCGGCCCACCGCCTACGAGGCGGTGCTGGAAAGCTACCTCTGGCGCTATCGCCCTTCCGGGCAATACACGGCGATCAAGGAATCGGCCAAGAACCTGTAAGCTCCAGCCGCTTGGCGATTTGGGCGCGTCCGGGCTCCGGGCGCGCTTTTTTCGTGCGCGGGCACCAAGCCTCTTGATTTCCGCCCTTAATATGAACCAAAGTTCATGTAAGCCCCGAGGGGCCAACCAGGGAGGACGTCATGAAACTCAGAACCCTCGCCACCGCGCTGGCCGCGATGGCCATGGCCGCGCCGGTCGCGGCCGACATCAAGATCGCCCATGTCTACGGCAAGACCGGGCCCTTCGAAGCCTATGCCAAGCAAAGCCACGACGGGCTGATGCTGGGGCTGGAATACGCCACGGACGGCACGATGGAGATCAACGGCGAGAAGATCGTCGTGATCGAGAAGGACACCCAGCTGAAGCCGGAGAACGGCAAGGCGCTGCTGGCCGAGGCCTACGGCGACGACGAGGTTGACCTGGCGGTCGGTCCCGTCAGCTCGGGCGTGGCGCTGGCGATGCTGCCGGTCGCCGAGGAATACGAGAAGATCCTGATCGTCGAGCCCGCGGTGGCCGATTCGATCACCGGCGAGAACTGGAACCGCTACATCTTCCGCACCGGGCGCAACTCCAGCCAGGACGCGGTGTCGAACGCCATCGCCCTGGCCGGCCCGAACGTGAAGATCGCCACGCTGGCGCAGGATTACGCCTTCGGGCGCGACGGTATCGCCGCCTTCCGCGAGGCGATCGAGGGCACCGAGGCCGAGATCGTGCACGAGGAATACGCCCCGACCGACACCACCGACTTCACCGCCGCGGCGGAGCGTATCTTCAACGCCATGGACGGCGTCGAGGGCGAGAAGAAGCTCTTCATCATCTGGGCCGGCGGCGGCAACCCGATGGGCAAGATCCAGGCGATGGACCCCTCGCGCCACGGGATCGAGATTGCCACGGGCGGCAACATCCTGGCCGCGCTTTCGGCCTACAAGGATTTCCCCGGCATGGAAGGGGCGACCTACTACTACTACGAAAATCCGCAGAACGAGGTGAACGACTGGCTGGTCAAAACCCACCAGGAGCGTTTCGGCAGCCCGCCGGACTTCTTCACCGCGGGCGGCATGGCGGCCGGCATGGCGATCGTCAAGGCGATCGAGACCGCCGGCTCGACCGAGACCGAGGCCCTGATCGAGGCGATGGAAGGCATGGAGTGGATGACGCCCAAGGGCATGATGAAATTCCGCAAGGAAGATCACCAGGCGCTGCAGTCGATGTACCACTTCAAGATCAAGGTCGAGGACGGCACCGACTGGGCCATCCCCGAACTGGTGCGCGAGCTGAAGATCGAGGATCTGCCGATCCCGGTCCGCACCAAGCAGTAAAGGCGGCCGGGGGCGCCTGGCGCGCCCCCGCCGCGATTCGCGCATGATCCCCGGCGCCGCGGCCCCTGGCCCGGCGC
>JBPEXR010000504.1:0-3850 GCA_052031355.1 Paracoccaceae bacterium | reverse complement strand
CGCGCTGACAGGCCGCGCGAAACACGCCGGTGCGTGGCGTCGGGGCAGGGGGCTTAAACAGCCAGTCAGACCCGTGTGATCAGATGTCCAGCTCTTCCACGAAGCGGGCGTTTTCCTGGATGTATTGGAACCGCATCTCGGGCTTCTTGCCCATCAGCCGCTCCACCAGGTCGCCGGTCTCGCCGGGCTCGTCCTCGTCGATGCTGACGCGGATCAGCTTGCGCGAGGCCGGGTCCATCGTGGTTTCCTTCAGGTCCTTGGCGTCCATCTCGCCCAGGCCCTTGAAGCGGCTCACCTCGATCTTTCCCTTGCCGCCCAAGCCCTTGGCCAGCCATTCGTCGCGCTCGGCCTCGTCGAGGCAATAGACGCGCTTGGCGCCCTGGCTGAGGCGGTAGAGCGGCGGACAGGCAAGGTAGAGGTGCCCGGCGTCGATCATCGGGCGCATCTGGGTGAAGAAGAAAGTCATCAGCAGCGAGGCGATATGCGCCCCGTCGACGTCCGCGTCGGTCATAATGATGACCTTGTCGTAGCGCAGATCGTCGAGCGAGAACTTGGTGCCCAGCCCCACGCCCAGGGCCTGCGTCAGGTCCGAGATTTCCTGGTTCGACCCCAGCTTGGAGGAGGCCGCGCCCAGCACGTTCAGGATCTTGCCGCGCAAGGGCAGCAAGGCCTGGGTGCGCCGGTCGCGCGCCATCTTGGCGCTGCCGCCGGCGCTGTCGCCCTCGACGATGAAAATCTCGGTCCCCTCGCGGCTGGTGGCCGAACAATCGACCAGCTTGCCGGGCAGGCGCAGCTTCTTGGTGGCGCTCTTGCGCTGGGTTTCCTTCTCCTGCTTGCGGCGCAGGCGTTCCTCGGCGCGCAGCACCAGGAAGTCCAGGATCGCCCCGGCGGACTTGGTGTCGGCGGCCAGCCAGTTGTCGAAGTGGTCTCGCACCGCGCCCTCGACCAGCTTGGCGGCCTCGGTCGTGGCGAGGCGGTCCTTGGTCTGGCCGACAAACTCCGGCTCGCGGATGAAGCAGGAGACCAGCGCGCAGCCGCCCGCGTTCAGGTCCTCGCGGGTGATCTGCGCGGCCTTCTTGTTGTTGGCCAGCTCGCCATAGGCGCGGATGCCCTTCAGGATGGCGGCCCAGAAGCCCTGTTCGTGCGTGCCGCCCTCAGGCGTGGGCACGGTGTTGCAGTAGGACTGGATGAAGCCGTCGCGTACCGGGGTCCAGTTGATCGCCCATTCCACCTTGCCGGGGCGGCCGAACTTCTCGTTGAAGTCCACGGTGCCGGCGAAGGGCCGTTCGGAATAGGTGGTGGCCCCGCCCAGCGTCTCGGACAGGTAGTCCGACAGGCCGCCGGGGAAGTGGAAGACCGCCTCGCGCGGGGTCTCGCCATCGTCGATGGCCGACTTCCAGCGGATCTCCACCCCGGAGAAGAGATAGGCCTTGGACCGCACCATCTTCAGCAGCCGCGCGGGCTTGAAGCGGTGGTGGCCGAAAATTTCCTCGTCGGCATGGAAGGTCACGGTGGTGCCACGGCGGTTGGGGGCGGCGCCGACCTTCTCGACCGGGCCCAGCGGCAGGCCGCGGCTGAAGCGCTGCTCGAACAGCTCCTTGTTGCGGGCCACCTGCACGACCATCGAATCCGACAGCGCGTTGACGACCGAGGCGCCGACGCCGTGCAGGCCGCCCGACGTCTCGTAGGCCTTGCCCGAGAACTTGCCCCCCGCGTGCAGGGTGCACAGGATCACCTCCAGCGCCGATTTGCCGGGAAACTTCGGGTGCGGGTCGATCGGGATGCCGCGGCCGTTGTCGCGGATGGTGACCGCGTAATCAGCGTGCAGCTCCACCTCGATGCGGTTGGCGTGGCCCGCCACGGCCTCGTCCATCGAGTTGTCGAGGACTTCGGCGACCATGTGGTGCAGGGCCCGCTCATCGGTGCCGCCGATGTACATGCCGGGGCGCTTGCGCACCGGTTCGAGCCCTTCGAGCACCTCGATAGAGGACGCGTCGTAGTCGCTCGGCTCCTGCGCCGTGAGAAGATCGTCTGCCATTGCCTGCTCTGCCTTCTGAGGGTTGGCGCCATTATGTCAGGTCGCCGGCGGCGGGAAAAGGCCGCGCGCGGCGTCAGCCCGGCCCACGGGCAGGGTGTGGGACGGGGGCCGCAGGGCAGGGCGGGCAGGCGCGAAGGCGGGGGCGGCCTAGCGGGGCACCAGCGTCTTCAGAAGCTCCAGCATGTCGGATTCGCTGTAGGGTTTGGCCAGCACGGGCGCCGCCTCATATTCCGGGCCGAAGCTTTCGGTCATGCCGTAGCCGGAGAGCACCGCGAAGGGCACCTGCAACTCGCGCAGGCGCCGGGCCACGGGGGCGGAGGTCTCGCGCCCCAGGTTGACGTCGAGCAGCGCAACATCGGGCGGTGTCGCCAGGCACTCCAGCGCCTCGGCGTTGGTGGAGAAGGGGCCGATCACCTCGTATCCCTGAAGCTCCAGCCCCTGCGCGAGGTCCATCGCGATCAGCATCTCGTCCTCGACGACCATGACGCGCGGCGCGCTGGCGGACGGCTGGGGCGGGTCCTCGGGGCTTTGGGCGGAAGCATCGGCGGGGGATGCGACGGCCTCGTCCGCGCCTTCATCCTCACCCGCGTCCTCGGCCGGGGGAAGGCTGGGCGGATCGCCCAACGCCAGCACCACGTTCACACCGTTCGGGCTGAAGCGGCGCCGCATGGCCACCCGCTCGCGCAGGATGCGGTTGATCAGCACCGTGCCGTAGCCTTCGGCCTCCGGCTCGGCCGGGGGCTGGGGCGAGGATTCGCGCCAGTGCAGCAGAAAGCCGTGGCCCTCCTGCGGGGTGGCCTCGATCTCCAGCGTGCCGCCCGGCTGGCCGAGCGCGCCATGCGTCGACGCGTTGACCAGCAGCTCCTGCAGCGCCAGCGCCAGGGATTCGGCGCTGCGCATCTCCAGCGTCTGATCCACCGCGCCCTTCAGGGTGACGCGCGACCGGTCGATCCCCAGCGCGGCAATCTCGCCTTCCAGAACGCCCGCGATGGTGGAGCCTTCGAGGTTGGTGTCGGTCAGCAGGTGGTTCATCCGCGCCAGGGCCGCGATCCGCCGGTCGATGGCGTCGCGCAGGTCCTGCGCATCGCGCGCCAGCGGGGCGGAAAGGTTCAGGATCGACCGCACCAGCCCCAGCGTGTTGTTGACGCGGTGGTTCAACTCGTCCGCCAGGGCGCGCAGGCGTTCCTCGCGCCGCTTGATGTGGGTGATGTCGATGACATGGCCGATCAGGCGCACCGTTTCGCCCGCCTCGTTCAGGATCGGCAGGCCGGAGGCGGAAATCCAGATCACCTCGCCATCCACCCGGCGCACGCGGGTTTCGAACTTCCAGGGCGTCCCGCTGGCCACGGCGCCTTCCTGCTTGCGGGCGACCTCGGCGCGGTCCTCGGGCAGGACATGTTCGAGGAACATCTCGTAGGTCCATTCCGGCAGCGCCTCGGCGTAGCCGAAGATCTGGTCGTGGCGCAGGTTGCGCGCCGCCGCCCCGGTGCGGGTATCAAGCTCCCACATGCCGACCTCAGAGGAACTGAGCAGCAGTTGCAGATGCTGGGATTCGGACCCCGCGACAGGGGAGAAATGCTGATCCATAACCGCATAGTTTTTCCGCGAACGCGGAAATTCAAGCGAGGGGCGCAAAGTTTATGCACCGACCCCCGCGCTAAGCGAAGGCGCGCGTCACCATGACACCGCCCCAGGCCGAGATGCCGGTCAGGAAGGTGCCCCAGGTCAGGTCTACCGCGACCATAGGCCAGGCCCAGTCGCGCAGGGTGCTGAAATTGGTGAACTCGTAGGTGCCGTAGGCCAGAAATCCCA
>JBPEXR010000503.1:0-3921 GCA_052031355.1 Paracoccaceae bacterium | reverse complement strand
CGCGCCGCCTGTTCAGTGGGATAGGCGCGGGCACGGCCCCAGCGGCCCCATTGACCTCAGCGGCCCCATTGGCCCCATTGGCCCCAGCTGCGCCTTCGGTCGTGGGCGTTATCCCTGCCGGCAAGGGCGCAGGCGGAACGCCGCGCGCGCCAAGAACGCTCGCGCTGATCTGGAAACGGTGCCCCTGCGCCAGCCCCGGGCCCATCTGCGCGCCAAGGCCCGGCGCCTCGATCCCGCCCAGCACCTTGACCGGCCCGCCGATCTGGCGCGCCAGCGGCAGCAGCAGGAGCGCCGCCTCCAGCGCCGGGCGAAACCGCTGGGCGCGGGCGCGCAGTTGCAGACGCGCCGGGCGGCCTTCGGCGCAGGCGGTGCGGATCACCTCCTCCAGCGCATCGCGCGAGCGGGCCGAAACGAGGCAGGACAGCGTCAGACCGCGCGCCCCGGTGCCGGCCAGCAGGTCCAGGTGGCGCCCGGCGACGCGCAGCATCAGGTGGCCGGGGGCGATCTCCTCGGCCAGGAAAGCCTCGCCCAGCGCCGGACCGATCTGCCGCGGGCAGATCGCGGCACGGGCGGGCAGGGGCGTCCCGCCCAGCCGCGCCGCCGCGCACCAATGCGCCGCGATCCGTGCCAGCGCGGGGTAGGGCGTCAGTTCCCCCAGCCCCAGCCGCACGCCCGGATCGTCCGTGCCCCCGGCGCCCGGCCGGTCGTCATGGTCCCGTGCCATCAAGGTCCCCACCTCGTTGCGGTAACGTCTGCTTAACCTATGCCGATTCCGCGCCGCACGGGTGGGGATTCGCAGCGAAGGGTTAACCGCGCGGCTTGCCCTCGCCCCGCGCCATGGCTTAGGTCCGAAGGGCCAGTGCATGCGGGGAGGGCAGACGTGATCCAATCCATGACCGGTTTCGCCTCGGGCGCCGGGCAGATCGCCGGCTGGGATTGGCGGGCGGAGCTGCGCGCCGTGAACGGCAAGGGGCGCGAGTTGCGCCTGCGCCTGCCCGAGGTGGCGCAGGGCGCCGAGGCCGCGCTGCGCCGCCGCTTGGTGCGCGACATCCAGCGCGGCAACGTGACCTGCAACCTGCATGTCACCCCGCCCGCCGGCCAGGCGGAGATGCTGCCCGACCCGGCCCGGCTGGAGGCCGCGCTGCGCGCGCTGGCGCAGGTCGAAGCCGCCGCCGCGCGCCAGGGACGCGCCTTGGCCCCCAGCAGCGCCGTGGACATCCTCTCCCTGCGCGGCCTGGGCGAAGCCGCCACACCCGAGGCGCCGGAGGACCTGGAGGACCAGCTTCTGGCGGCTCTGGAGCCGGTGATCGCCACCTTCCTGGACGCGCGGCGGCGCGAGGGCGAGGCGCTGCGCGACGTTCTGGAGGACCATCTGCGCCAGATCGAGGGGCTGGTGACCGAGGCCGAAGCCGCCGCCGAGGCCCGCCGCCCCCGCCAGCGCGAGGCGCTGCAGGCCGCCATCGCGCGGCTGACCGAGGGCGAGGCGGCGATCGACGAGGCGCGGGTGCACCAGGAGCTGGCGCTGCTGGCCGTCAAATCCGACGTCACCGAGGAGATCGACCGCCTGCGCACCCACGTCGCCGAAGCGCGCGGCCTTCTGGCCGAGGGCGGCGCCGTGGGCCGCCGCCTCGACTTTCTCGCGCAGGAATTCAACCGCGAAGCCAACACCCTGTGCGCCAAGGCGCAGGACAAGGACCTGACGCGCGTCGGTCTTGCGCTCAAGGCGGTGATCGATCAGATGCGCGAACAGGTTCAGAACGTGGAGTAAGCATGACTTCGAGGCGCGGCCTTCTCATCATCCTGTCCTCGCCCTCGGGCGCGGGCAAATCGACCCTGGCGCGGCGGCTGCGCCAGTGGGACCCGCAGATCGTCTTCTCGGTCTCCGCCACCACCCGCGCCCCGCGCGAGGGCGAGATCGACGGCGAACATTACCATTTCGTCTCCGAACAGGCGTTCAAGGCCGATGTGGCGGCGGGCAACATGCTGGAGCACGCGCATGTCTTCGGCAACTTCTACGGCTCGCCCCGCGGCGCGGTGCAGCAGGCCATCGATGCCGGCCGCGACGTGCTGTTCGACATCGACTGGCAGGGCGCGCAGCAGATCCGCAATTCCGCCCTCGGGCAGCACACGCTGTCGATCTTCCTGCTGCCCCCCTCGATCGCCGAGCTGCACCGCCGGCTGATCAGCCGCGGCCAGGACGACAGCGCCACGATCGCCAAGCGGATGCAGAAAAGCTGGGACGAGATCAGCCACTGGGACGGCTACGACTTCGTCCTGGTGAACGACGACCTCGATGCCACGGAAGAACGGCTGAAAAGCATCGTCACCGCCGCGCGCCTGCGCCGCAGCCAGCAGCCCGGGCTGACCGAGCATGTGCGCGCCCTGCAATCGGAATTCGAGGAGTTGGAATGACCCTTTACGCGCTTGGCGACATCGCCCCCGACCTGGCCGAGGACAGCTGGGCCGCGCCGGATGCCAACCTGATCGGCCGCGTGGTGCTGGAGGCCGGCGCCTCCGTCTGGTTCGGCGCCACGCTGCGCGGCGACAACGAGGAAATCCGCGTCGGCGCCGGCTCCAACATCCAGGAGAACACCGTCTGTCACACCGACATGGGCTACCCGCTGGTCATCGGCCCGGGCGTCACGGTGGGGCACAAGGCGATGCTGCACGGCTGCACCATCGGCGAGAACAGCCTGATCGGCATGGGCGCCACGGTGCTGAACGGCGCGCGCATCGGGCGCAACTGCCTGATCGGCGCGGGCGCGCTGATCACCGAGGGCAAGGAGATCCCCGACGGCGCGCTGGTGATGGGCGCGCCCGGCAAGGTGGTGCGCCAGCTGGACGAAGAGGCGATCGAGCGCCTGCGCGAAAGCGCCCGCAGCTACCAGCGCAACGCCCGGCGTTTCGCCCGCGAGATGCGGCGGATCGACCCCGCCGCGGGCTGAGGCATCGCTTCAAGAGCCGCGATAAACCGTTTCATTCGAGTGGCTTGAGGCAGGCGGCTTACCCTTCGGCTGAACCCCGCGCCTTCGCCGGCTGACCCTGCGGCACCGCCGGCGCTTGCCCCCGCCGGGCGCGCCGCCTAAAGCTGTGCGCGACAGATCATTTCGTGTTTTCCACCACCAGGGACCCATTCATGCGCAACAGCAAATCCAGCCTCGTCCGGCCCGTCGGGCTGCCGTCCTCCGTCTCGACCCCGGTGGTGACGCCGCTGTCGCCCTCGGTCGTCTATGCCTCGGCCACCCCGGACGAGCTCGACGACCAGTACGAGGGGCGGCTGCAGGGCTATACCTACGCGCGCGAGGGCCATCCCAACGCCAGCGTCCTGGCCCAGCGGCTGGACCTGATGGAGGGCGCGGAGGGCGGCATCGTCACCTCCTCGGGCATGTCGGCGGTCACCGCGGCGCTGATGGGGCTGCTGCAGGCGGGCGATCACGTCATCGGGGGCGACCAGCTTTACGGCCGGTCGCTGCGCCTGATGAAGGAGGATCTGCCCCGCCTCGGCATCGCCACCTCGCTGGCCGATCCGACCGACGCCGCCGCCGTCGCCGCGGCCATTCGCCCCGAGACGCGGATGATCCTGGTGGAGGTCGTCTCCAACCCCACGCTGCGGGTGGCGGACATGGAAGGCCTGGCGCGGCTGGCGCAGGAGCGCGGCCTCATGCTGGTCGTCGACAACACCTTCACCACGCCGCGCGCCTATCGCCCCTTCGATCACGGCGCGGACGTGGTCATCCATTCGGTGACCAAGCTGCTGGCGGGCCATTCGGACGTCACGCTGGGCTATGTCGCCGCCCGCGCGCCGGAGCATCGCAAGCGCCTTTACGACTTCGCGGTCACCACCGGGCTGACCGCCTCGCCCTTCGATTGCTGGCTGGCCGAGCGTGGCCTTGCCACCTTCGATCTGCGGTTCGAGCGCGC
>JBPEXR010000502.1:0-2584 GCA_052031355.1 Paracoccaceae bacterium | reverse complement strand
CCGGGCCGGCCATCAGCAGGGCGAGGGTCGAGATGCCGGCGAGTTTGAGGGGGGTGTTCATGGGTGATCTCCGTCCCGGGGGCCTGCCACATCGGCCGGCACTGGGGCGGGGATACGTCACTCTGCTGCGCCAGAATAACTGATAATAATCACGTTTCAGATGAGGATTCCTTGGGTATCAGGTCCCGCGTCTCGCCAAGGGTTTCGATCTCGTCCAGCGTGCTGATCTCCCGCAACGCGTCCAGGACCGCGCCCTGCTCCTCGTCGGCGCTTTCGGCGGCGCGGGTCAGCGTGTCGCGGGCGATCTCTGCCAGCTCAACGTCCAGATCGTCCCGCCAGACGGACCACAACGGGTAGGGGAATGTGGGCGCATCGGGCACCAGGTGCAGCCGCCCGGCCGCCACGTGCTTGCGGATGTAGCGGGCCGGCAGGTAGGCGGCGCAGCCCCGGTTCACCAGGAAATCCGCGCTCAGCGCCTCCAGCGAGAGCGTCAGCCCCGGGTTCGTCAGCCCCGGCAGGGCCAGGCTGTGGGCGTGCACGAACTCCTCCCCCCAGTCGACGAAGGCGTAGCGCCCGCCAAGGTCCAGCGTCGGCTCGGGCCAGGAGGCGGCGAGAACCAGCTCATCCTCCATGATCTTCTCGGCCGACAGGCCGGGGCGGATCTGCGGGATATACATCAGCGCCACCTGCATGCCGCCCTCGATCAGGAAGCGCATCAGGCGTTCCGGCATGCCCAGCTCCAGCCGCAGGCTGAGCTCCGGCATATTGGCGCGCAGCCCGTCGACCCAGCGAAAGCCCAGCCGCGGCCACAGCGAATACTGCGCGCCGATCGTCAGGCTTTTCTGGAAACCCTCGGGCATGCCGACCTGCTGGCGCGCCTCCTCCCAGATCTTCAGCAGCGACAGGGCGTATTTCTCGAACTCGCGGCCCGCGCGCGTCAGCTCCGCCCCGGCCTTGGAGCGTTGGAAGACCCGTTTGCCAAGTGCCTGCTCCAGCCGCTGGATGCGCAGGGAGACGGCCGACTGGGTGACATAAAGACGGTCGGAGGCCGCCACGAACGACCCGGTGGCGGCCACTTCGAGGAAGGTCTTGACCAGCACGGTGTCCATGCGCCCATCATAAGCGCCATTCATACCAACCGCCATTCTTATTCGTTTTGCTTGGGCAAGCTGCCCGGCTACTGATCCAAGGGCCGCTCGAAGAGCCTGGCGGCGCGATCAACCTGAAAGGATGCCGGTATGAAATTCTCCAACCTCACCAAAGCCTTCGCCCTGGCCGGCATCACCCTGCTGGCCGCCTGCACCGCCGAGAAGGCCGTGGACAACACCGTTGATGCCTCGCTCTGGGCAACGAAGACGGCCGTAAAGGGCGCCGTTGGCGCAGGGAAGGCGGTGGCCCGGGGCACCGGCGCGGCGGTGCGCAGCGTGACCGAGGCAGAGTAAGCCCCGCGCGCCGGCGGCGGCATCGAACGTCGGCGCGCCCCCGGTCTTTACGAAGGCCCCGGCAGGCAACAGAATATCCGCAGATCAAACCGGCGGACACGAGGCACCCCATGCCCCTCGGCCTGCTTCACCTCGCGCTTGCGCTGCTGGCCCTGGCCATCGGGGCCCGCCAGCTTTGGCGGCCGAAAGGCACGCGGGCGCACCGGCGCTGGGGGTGGCTTTTCGTTGGCGCGATGCTGGTGTCGAACCTCGTGGTGCTGGGGATCTACGAGGATTCGCGGGGGCCGGGCATCTTCCACGTCCTTGCCGTCGTCAGCCTGTGCTCCGTCACCTCCGGGGCGTTGGCGCCGCGGTTTCTGCCCCTCGGGGCGGGTCGGCGGATCGCCCACGCGCAGTTCATGCTCTGGTCCTTCGGCGGGCTGGTGGGCGCCGGCGCGGGCCAGGCGGCGACGGCCTTCGGCTGGGCGCCCTGGCCCTTCATCCTCGGCGCGCTGCTGCCCTTCGCCGTGGCTTCCGCCCGGATGGGACGCGGCACGGGCGGGCGGCCATTGGGCGGCCCGGCGCGCAAGCTGCGCGACTGATCCGGGCACGCCGCCCACGCCCCCCAACGCAGAACGCCCGCCCCGAACCCGGGACGGGCGCCCTGACAATCCGGGAAAGCCGGCTTACTGGTCCAGGAAGCTGCGCAGCTTGCGCGACCGCGAGGGGTGCTTGAGCTTGCGCAGGGCCTTCGCCTCGATCTGGCGGATGCGTTCGCGGGTCACGCTGAATTGCTGGCCCACCTCTTCCAGCGTGTGGTCGGTGTTCATGCCGATGCCGAAGCGCATGCGCAGCACGCGTTCCTCGCGCGGGGTCAGGCTGGACAGCACCCGCGTCGTGGTTTCGCGCAGGTTGTCCTGGATCGCCGCGTCGAGGGGCAGGACCGCGTTCTTGTCCTCGATGAAATCGCCCAGCTGGCTGTCTTCCTCGTCCCCGATCGGGGTTTCGAGGGAGATCGGCTCCTTGGCGATCTTCATCACCTTGCGGACCTTCTCCAGCGGCATCTGCAGCTTCTCGGCCAACTCCTCCGGCGTCGGCTCTCGGCCGATCTCGTGAAGCATCTGGCGCCCCGTGCGCACCAGCTTGTTGATCGTCTCGATCAT
>JBPEXR010000501.1:0-2189 GCA_052031355.1 Paracoccaceae bacterium | reverse complement strand
CACATCGGCCTGGTGCCGCGCGCCGCCGGCCTGGGGGATCTTTACCCCGAGGATCCGGGCGCCGCGATCTGCGGCCCCGGCGCGCGGGGCGCGCGCATCACGCTGGAGGGGCGGATCTTCGACGGCGCGGGCGAGGTGCTGCGCGACGCGCTGGTCGAGCTGTGGCAGGCCGACGCCGAAGGCCGCTACCCCGGCCAGCCGCTGGCCGACCCGGCGATGCGCGGCTGGGGGCGCTGCGCCTGCGACGCGCAGGACGGCCGCTTTCGTTTCGAGACGGTCAGGCCCGGCGCCGTGCCGCTGCCCACGGGCGGGCAGATGGCGCCGCATATCGCCCTGTGGATCGCGGCGCGGGGGATCAACCTGGGCCTTGCGACCCGCGTCTATTTCCCGGAGGAGGCCGCGGCGAACGCCGCCGATCCCGTCTTTGCCGCGGTGCCTGACCGCGCCCGCGCGCGCAGCCTTCTGGCGGCGGCGGAGGGCGGCGGGCGCTACCGGTTCGACATCCACCTCCAGGGCCCGCACGAAACCGTTTTCCTGAACATCTGAGGTGCCGCCATGTCCGAGCCTTGCATCATCTGCGTCGCCATCACCGGCAGCGTGCCCACCCAGGCCGACAACCCCGCCGTGCCGGTGACCATCGAAGAGCAGATCGAAAGCACCCATGCCGCCTTCGAGGCCGGCGCCAGCATCGCCCATTGCCACGTGCGCGACGATGCGGGCAAGCCCACCTCCGACCCCGAACGCTTCGCCCGCCTGCAGGAGGGGATCGCCAAGCATTGCCCCGGGATGATCATGCAGATGTCGACGGGCGGCCGCTCCGGCGCCGGGCAGGCGCGCGGGGGGATGCTGCCGCTGCGGCCCGACATGGCCTCGCTCTCGGTCGGCTCGAACAACTTCCCGACGCGGGTCTACGAGAACCCGCCGGACCTGGTCGACTGGCTGGCCGCCGAGATGCGCGCCCATGACATCAAGCCCGAGATCGAGGCCTTCGATCTGTCGCATATCTTCCAGGCCGCCCGCATGGCGCAGGACGGCCGCATCCGCGGGCCGCTTTACGTGCAGTTCGTCATGGGCGTGAAGAACGCCATGCCGGCGGACGAGCGGGTCTTCGACTTCTACATCGAAACGCTGCAGCGCCTGGCGCCGGATGCCGTCTGGTGCGGCGCCGGCATCGGCGCGGCGCAGATCGCCGTCAACGAATGGTCGATCCGGCGCGGCGGGCATACCCGCACCGGGCTGGAGGACAACATCCGGCTGGACCGCCACCGCCTGGCGCCTTCCAACGCCGCGTTGGTGAAGCGCGCGGTGGAGCTTTGCGAGAAGCACGAACGCCCCGTGGCAAGCTGGCGCGAGGCGCGGCGCATCCTGGGCCTGCGCATGCCGGAAGTGGCCGAGGGCGCCTAGCCGGGTTCGCGCGCCGCCGAGCCGCCCCCGTCCCTGCCGCCCTCACCCCCGGGCGCCGCGGCGGGGTGGTTGACCCCCTGCATCAGGTCGCAATCGGCGGGACGCGCCGCATCCGCCGGGATGACGCTGATCGAGGCGTCGGTCTCCAGCACCGCCCAGCCGACCTCGCGCACCGAGGTATAGCCCTGGCCGCGCAGGGCGGCGTCCACCTCGGCCCGGGTGACCCGCTCGTCCGCCATCGCCGCCTCCAGGTAGGCGCCCCGGTGCACCAGCAGGCGCGGCTGCGGTTTCACCGCCTTCTCGACCGCCGGCAGACGTACCGACAGCCGGGTCAGTGCCCATTGACACAAGCCCAGCGTGACGATGGCCAGCCCCGCGTCCAGAATGCCGACCGAGGCCGAGAGGATACCGCTCGCCAGCAGGCTGCCCACCGCGACGGTGACGATCCAGTCGAAGCTGTTCATCTGCGCCGTGGCGCGCTTGCCGATCACCCGGATCAGCGCCACCAGCCCGAGGTAGAGCACCACAGAAGACAGGGCGATGCTGCCCAGACGCTCGGCATCGGACACCCAGACGGTCGGCTCCATCACGACATTCCTTCCGTGGCCTGCATGAAGGGCAACATAGGCGGGCCGGGACCGTCGGCGAGCCGTGACGGGGGATGGCCGGGGAAGGGAGGAAGGGCCGGTGGAACGGCCCGGACCTCCCAGGACGGCAGCCGACAGCCCTTGGCGAGGGGGTGCGGAGGGCTGCAAACCTCGCGGCCCCCTGCACTCGGAAGCCCG
>JBPEXR010000500.1:0-5048 GCA_052031355.1 Paracoccaceae bacterium | reverse complement strand
CCGCGCCGGCGCGCAGCTGGAGGTGTTGGAGGGCCGCGAGGTGGAACGCGCCGCGCCGTTTGACACGGTGCTTTGCGACGTGCCCTGTTCCGGCAGCGGCACCTGGCGCCGCGCGCCGGAGGCCAAGTGGGCGCTGACCCCGGAGCGGCTGGAGGAACTGGCCGCCCTGCAGGATGAGATCCTGGATCGCGCCGCAGCGCTGCTGGCCCCCGGCGGGCTGCTCGCCTACGCCACATGCTCGCTTCTGCGGGAGGAGAACGAGGACAGGATCGAAACCTTCCTCGCGCGTCACCCCGACTGGCAGCAGGTGCATGCCGCCCGCTTCACCCCGGGACCGGAGGGGGATGGCTTCTTTACCGCGCACTTGACGCGAAAATAGCTCGGCGCCTACGATTTGCGGGCGAAGTCCGGCGGCGCCCCGCCGGGCCTCGGGGGCGTCTGGCGGCGTTAACGGCTGGTAAATCCCCGGCTGCGCTAATGGCTGCAGGCGATTCTGATCGGGACGCGTTGGGATGCAGCAGCTAGCCACGGCCTTCTACCCGCCCTACGACGCGGCGGCCGAGCTGTGGCGCCGCCGCCTGTTTCTCGTGGCCGGCGGGCTGGCCTGCGCGGTGGCGGGCATGCTGGTGCCGGCGCCCGCGGCCTCGCAATTCTTCTTCGCGCTGGCCGGGGCGGTGGGCGGTGTCGGCCTCATGGCCTATTCGCTGCTGCTCTGGCGGCAACGCGTGGTGGCCCGCGCCGGGCGCATCATCGCCGCTTTCGTCGAGGGCGACGTGATGCCCTGCCTGCTGACCAACGAACACGGCCGGGTGCTGCGCGGCAACGCCGAGGCGCGGCGCAGCTTCGGCGCCCCCGCGCATGTGGCCGATGCCCTCTCGGCCGACCTTGCCGATCCGCAGGCACTGTGCCGCCGGCTGCGCCAGCGCGCCCTGGCCGAAGGTGCGGTCTGCGAGGATGCACCGCTGCGCGGCGGGCTGGTGCGGGTGACGGTCTCGCGCCTCGGCGCCCGCTCGCTGCTTTGGCGGATCGAGCGGATCGAGGCGGGCCCCGCCACCATGATGGGCGAGGCGCATCGCCTGGCGCGCCTCTCGGTCGCGTCGGACGATTCGGTCCTTTACATGAACAGCGCGGCGCGCCGGCTGATCGGCCGCCGCGTCAAATCGCTGAGCCATCTTTTCACCGACCTGCCGCTGCGCCCCGGCACCCAGCACCGGCTGGCCACCGCCGAGGGCAAGATCGACTGCGTGGTCGCCGTGCTGCCCGGCGCCGGCACCCAGCGCGAGGTCTTCCTGCTGCCCAGCCCGGCGGAGCCCGAGCTTGCCACCGGCAACGCCTTCGCGGTGCTGCCCGTGCCGCTGCTGAAGGTCGCGCCAAAGGGCGAGATCGTCGCGGTCAACAACGATGCCCGCCGCCTGCTGGGGGCCGAAGTTCAGCCCGGCGCCCGGCTGCAGGACCTGATGGAGGGGCTGGGCCGCCCGATCGAGGATTGGCTGACCGCCGCCGCCGAGGACCGCCACCCGCAGTCGGAATTCCTGCGCTTCGGCCACGGCGAGGCGGAGATTTTCGTTCAGGTCACCCTGCGCCCGATCCGCGAGCGCGGGCATGTGCAGCTGCTGGCCGTGCTCAGCGACGCGACCGAGCTGAAGTCGCTGGAGGCGCAGTTCGCGCAAAGCCAGAAGATGCAGGCGATCGGCCAGCTTGCCGGGGGCGTCGCGCATGACTTCAACAACCTGCTGACGGCGATCACCGGCCATTGCGACCTGCTGCTCCTGCGCCACGCGCGGGGCGATCCGGATTATGCCGACCTCGTGCAGATCAACCAGAACGCCAACCGGGCCGCGGCGCTGGTGGGCCAGCTGCTGGCCTTCTCGCGCAAGCAGACCATGCAGCCCGAGGCGCTGGACCTGCGCGCCACCCTGTCGGAGCTGGCGCATCTGCTGAACCGCCTGGTGGGCGAACGGGTGCGCCTTGTGCTGCGCCAGGACCCGATGCTGCCGCCGATCTGGGCCGACAAGCGCCAGCTGGAACAGGTGATCATGAACCTCGTCGTCAACGCCCGCGACGCCATGCCCGAGGGCGGCGAGATCCGCGTCGAGACCGCGCGCCTGACGCTGGAGGAGGCGATGCAGCGCGGCCGGGTGAAGGTCCCGGCGGGGGATTATGCCTCGGTCCTGGTGCGGGACGAGGGCACCGGCATTCCCCCCGACAAGCTGCAGAAGGTGTTCGAGCCTTTCTACACCACCAAGCGCCCGGGCGAGGGGACGGGGCTGGGCCTGTCCACCGTCTACGGCATCGTCAAGCAGACCGGCGGCTACATCTTCGCCGAATCGGTGCGGGGCGAGGGGACCTGTTTCACCCTGCTGCTGCCCCTGCACAACCGCCCCGCCGCGCCGCTGCCCAAGGCGCCGCCCGCCGAGGTGCCCGCCACCGCCGCGGCGCAACCGCGGCAGGGCGTCGTCCTGCTGGTCGAGGATGAAGCCCCGGTGCGCGCCTTCGCCTCGCGCGCGCTGCGCCTGCGCGGGCACAACGTGATCGAGGCCGATAGCGGCGAGGCGGCGCTGCGCATCCTGCGCGAGGACCGGCCCGAGATCGACGTGATCGTCTCGGACGTGGTGATGCCGGGGATGGACGGGCCGACCTGGGTGCGCGAAGCCTTCGAGCATTGCCGCCGCGCGCGGATCATCTTCGTCTCCGGCTATGCCGAGGACAGTTTCGGCCGCGCCCAGACGCGGATCCCCCAGGCGAAGTTTTTGGCCAAGCCCTTCTCGCTCAACGACCTGACCCGCGTTGTGCAGGAGCAGATGGAGGCGGCAGCGCAGGCCCGGGCAGAGGGCGAGGAGGAGGGCGGGGAGGACAGGCCTTCGGGCGGCGTTATCTCGCAAGCCCGCCAGGCCGAAGCGGATACGGACGAGGGGGCAGGGTAGGGCGGCCAGCCGAGTTCCCGGGCCCTTCGCTCCGCCGACCCAGGTCAGAGAGGCGCAGCCGAACGCCGCGCCGCCCCCCGCCCGTCAGTGGATCGAGGCCCAGAGCTCGAAATCCGCGGCATGCTTCCGCTCCAGCCGCGCCCGGGTCTCGGCAGAGAGCGTCAGCGGCGCCGGGGGTGAGACGTTCTGCCGCCCCACCGTCACCTCCACCCCCAGGCGCGCGGCGAGAAACGCGTCGAGCCGGGCGAGGTTTTCATACCGGAACAGGTGCTGCACCCGCGTGCCGTTCTTCTGCGGCTCCAGGAACTTCGCCTGCGCGCCCACCTCGGCATGCGGCGGGCGCTGGCCGTGCAGATAATCCTGCACGAAGGCCTCGAAACTCAGCCCCCGGGTCGAGGTGGGCTGCCCCACCAGCGCCTCTCGCTGGCGGTAGCGGAACCAGCTGCCCAGCCAGTCCACCGGCTCGCGCACCACGGCCATCACCTCCGGCTCTTCGCCGCAAACGCGGGCATACATGGGCCGGATGAATCGGTTGTAGCGGTAGAGCGGGGCGTGTTTCAGCTCGGGCGGGGCGCTGATCACCTGGCTGGCGTGCGGCGCCAGCGCCGCGGCATAGGCCGAAGAGCCGGTCTTCGGCACCGCCAGGAACACCAGCCTTTCCTTCCAGAAAACAAGCATTTGCCCCCCGCTCTTCATGCCCGCAGCCTGCCGGGCGGGTCTAAACCAATGCTTAACGTTTTGGGTGAAAACTTAGCCATATCGGGAAATTACTTGCAATGTTCCCCGTTTGATCCCAGTGTTCGCGGAACAAGAGGCGAACACGAAGCAGCGATTGCCGCCCGGCAGCGGGTGTGGAATAAGGACCAAAACCAATGGCAACGGCAGATCTTCTTTCCATGAACAGCAAGAAAAACCCCGACAAGCAGAAGGCCCTCGACAGCGCCCTGGCGCAGATCGAGCGCCAGTTCGGGAAGGGCTCGATCATGAAACTTGGGGGCGAGAACGCCATCAAGGACATCGAGGCCACTTCGACCGGCTCGCTGGGGCTGGACATCGCGCTGGGGATCGGCGGTCTGCCCAAGGGACGCATCATCGAGATCTACGGCCCCGAAAGCTCCGGCAAGACCACGCTGACGCTGCACTGCGTCGCGGAGGAGCAGAAGAAGGGCGGCGTCTGCGCCTTCGTCGATGCCGAACATGCGCTGGACCCGCAGTACGCCAAGAAACTGGGCGTCGATCTTGACGAGCTGCTGATCAGCCAGCCCGACACCGGCGAGCAGGCCTTGGAGATCACGGACACCCTGGTCCGCTCGGGTGCCGTCAATATGGTGGTGGTCGATTCGGTCGCCGCGCTCACCCCCAAGAGCGAGCTTGAAGGCGACATGGGCGACAGCTCCGTCGGCGTGCAGGCTCGTCTGATGAGCCAGGCGATGCGCAAGCTCACCGGCTCGATCGCGCGGTCGAACTGCATGGTGATCTTCATCAACCAGATCCGGATGAAGATCGGCGTGATGTTCGGCAGCCCGGAGACGACGACAGGCGGCAACGCGTTGAAGTTCTACTCCTCCGTGCGGCTCGACATCCGCCGCATCGGCTCCATCAAGGACCGTGACGAGGTGGTCGGCAACGCCACCCGCGTCAAGGTGGTGAAGAACAAGGTCGCCCCGCCGTTCAAGCAGGTCGAGTTCGACATCATGTACGGCGAGGGTATCTCCAAGATGGGCGAGCTTCTGGACCTGGGCGTCAAGGCCGGCGTGGTCGAGAAGTCCGGCTCCTGGTTCTCCTACGGGGACGAGCGTATCGGCCAGGGCCGCGAGAACGCCAAGACCTTCCTGCGCGAGAACAGCCGCATCGCGCTGGAGATCGAGGATAAGATCCGCGCCGCGCATGGCCTCGATTTCACCATGCCGCCCGGCTCGGACGACGAAGACCTCGTCGAGGGCTAGGCGCCTTCACCCGCGCAGTTTCCAGGCCGGTCCCGCTGGGGCCGGCCTTCTTCGTGGGGCGATCGGCAGTTTGGGAAAACGAGCTCGGCAGGAGTGCCGTGCCCCAATGGTCGGTGGTTATTGCGCATTGGGGCTTGTATCTCCCACGTCCCACGTCCCACGTGTCAGTTCTCGCGAC
>JBPEXR010000050.1:0-5306 GCA_052031355.1 Paracoccaceae bacterium | reverse complement strand
TGAACGGCATGTACACCTTCGGCGGCATCTACGCCGCCGGTGTGCTGGGCTGGTCGGTGGTGGATACCGGCACCTTCGGGCTGCTGGCGATCATCGCCGGGGCGATCTTCGCCTCGCTGGGCGGCAAGGCCGATGCGCGCTTCGGACCCAAGGCGGTGATCGTCACCTGCATCGTGATCCTCAGCGCGGCGGCGGTGCTGGTGGTGACCGTCTCGCGCGAGGCGGTGCTCTTCGTGCCGCTGGCCGAAGGCTCGGCCGTGCCCGACATCACCTTCTACGTTCTCGGGGCGGTGATCGGCGCCTGTGGCGGTGCGCTGCAGGCGGCCAGCCGGTCGATGATGGTGCGCCAGGCCAATCCCGCGCGGATGACCGAGGCGTTCGGCCTCTACGCGCTGGCCGGGAAGGCGACCTCCTTCCTTGCGCCGCTGTCGATCGGCGCGATGACCTGGGCCACCGGCTCGCAGCAGCTCGGCGTAACCCCGCTGGTGGTCCTTTTCCTCTTGGGGTTGATCCTGCTACGTTGGGTCAAACCGGAGGGGGACGGCGAGGCATGGAACCAGATCGCAGAAGAAGCCGAGCGTTCGGGCGTGGCCTATGCCTTGCCATCGCGCTGACGCTGGCCGGCTGCGCCGAGCGGCCGGACCCGGCGCCCGGGGGCGTGACGCAAGCGGCCGCCGTGGCGGCGGACCCGCGGCTTTCCACCAAGCAGGCCAAGCAGCTTTTCGGTGCGCATGACCGCGCGTCGGCGCAGCGCCCGGCCAGCTATGGCAGCTATTCGCGCGGCTGCCTCGCGGGCGCCATGCAGCTGCCCGAGACCGGCCCCACCTGGCAGGCGATGCGTCTCAGCCGCAACCGCAACTGGGGCCATCCGGAGCTGATCGATTACCTCAAGGACCTGTCGCGCAAGGCGGCGCAGCTTCCGGGCTGGAACGGTCTCTACTACGGCGATCTCAGCCAGCCGCGCGGCGGGCCGATGCTCAGCGGGCACCGCTCGCACCAGATCGGGCTGGACGCGGATGTCTGGCTGCGCCGCGCCGACGATCTGACCCTCAGCCCCCAGGCGCGGGAGGAGATCAGCTCCACCTCCCTGCGGCGGGCGGAAGGCGCCTACACCAACGACGCCTGGACCGCCGAGCACATGGCGCTGCTGAAGGCGGCGGCCTCGGACCCGCGAGTGGCGCGGATCTTCATCTTCCCGGGCGCCAAGGTGCGCATGTGCAACGAGGCGACGGGCGACCGCTCCTGGCTGCGCAAGATCCGCCCCTGGTGGGGGCATCACTACCACTTCCACGTCCGCCTTTCCTGCCCGCCGGGCATGGCGGGATGCGTGGACCAGGACCCGCCGCCCCCCGGTGACGGCTGCGCCGAGGCGCAGGACTGGGTGAACCGCATCCTCAACCCGCCGCCGCCCGACCCC
This sequence comes from Paracoccaceae bacterium, assembly GCA_052031355.1. Classification (GTDB taxonomy): domain Bacteria; phylum Pseudomonadota; class Alphaproteobacteria; order Rhodobacterales; family Rhodobacteraceae; genus JBPEXR01. The sequence goes on along the minus strand of JBPEXR010000050.1, from coordinate 3,889 downwards.
GACGCGCCGCCGCCCAAGCCGCGCCGCGAGCTGACCCTGGCCGACCTGCCGCAGCAATGCACCGCCGTTCTGCAGTCGCCCTGATCGCGGGGCTGATGCTCTCCGCCTGCCTGGGCGGGGCGGCGCCGCCGGCCGGGCAGGGTGCCCGGCTGCTGTCGGATATCGAATGGTCGATGCCGCAGCGCGCCTTCGGCGGGTTCTCGGGGCTGGAGGTCAGCGCGGACGGGATGCGGTTCACCGCCATCAGTGACCGCGGCCACCTGGTCGAGGGGCGTTTCCGGCGCGACGCGGAAGGCCGCATCGCCGGGATCGAGGCCGGTGCCCTGCGCCCGGTGCTGAACGCCAAGGGCCGCCGCGCCGTGGTCACCCGCCGGGACACCGAAGGCCTGGCGCGGGCGGCGGATGGCACGCTTTACGTCTCGTTCGAGGGGCGTGCCCAGGTGGCGCGGCTGGGGGATGACATGCGGGCGCGCCCGCTGCCGCGGGCCGAGGCTTTCGACGCGATCGCCGGCAACGGCGCGCTGGAGGCGCTGGCCATCGACCCGGCGGGGCGTCTTTTCACCCTGGCCGAGCGCGGGCCCGACCGGCAGCCGCGCCCCGTCTGGACCTGGGACGGGCAGACCTGGACCGAGGCCTTCCGCCTGCGCTTCGACGACGGCTTCAGCCCGGTCGGCGCGGATTTCGGCCCCGACGGCAAGCTCTACCTGCTGGAGCGCAGCTTTACCGGCCTTGGGTTCCGCAGCCGCCTGCGCCGCATGACCGCCGAGGGGCGCGAGGTCGAAGTGCTGATGCAGACCCCCACCGGCACGCATGACAACCTCGAAGGGCTGGCCGTCTGGCAAGCCGCAGACGGGGGACTGCGGGCGACGATGATCTCCGACGACAACCACCGTTTCTTCCAGCGCACCGAGTTCGTGGAGTACCGCCTGCCGTAAGGCGCGCCTTGCAAGGTGGGGCGTTTTGCCTTAAGCGCGGCCCGTTCCCCTTCGGGGAGCCAAGTCGCCGCAACCTTGCTAAAACGGGCAATCCAATGACTCGCGCACATCTCCCCGGCATTCTTGCCATGGCCGCCATCGTCGTGGCCTCCAACATCCTGGTGCAATTCCTGTTCGGCCAATGGCTGACCTGGGGCGCCTTCACCTATCCGCTGGCCTTCCTCGTCACCGACGTGATGAACCGCGTCTACGGGCCGGGGCCCGCGCGCCGCGTCGTGCTGGCCGGCTTCGTCGTCGGGGTGATCTGCTCGCTCATCGGCACGCAGATCATGGGTGAGTTCGGCCCGCTGGTGACGCTGCGCATCGCGCTGGGCTCGGCCACCGCCTTCCTGGTGGCGCAGCTGCTGGACGTGGCGATCTTCGACCGGCTGCGCGAGGGGCGCTGGTGGCGCGCGCCGCTGGCCTCGACGCTGATCGGCTCCTCGGTGGACACGGCGCTGTTCTTTACCATCGCCTTCTCCGGCGCGCTGACCTTCCTGGAGCCGGGCAACGACGTCTCCTGGGCGGGCGAGGCGCTGCCGCTGCTGGGCCTGGGGCCGGTGGTGCCGCTCTGGGTGTCGCTGGCGCTGGCGGACTGGCTGGTGAAGCTGTCGCTGGCGATTGTGGCTTTGGTGCCATTCCGACTGGCCGTTCAGCGGCTGACCGCGCAACCTGCATGAAAAGGCTTTGTGCGAGACACAAGATGTGCCACGCTGACCTTACGCGATAACAGCAGAAAGGAGGTGCTCTAGTGTCTATTGGGATAGTGGAGAAAGGTGCCGGAACAGTTCGGAGCGCGCGTTGCTAGGGCAGCCCCTGGCGCGAAACGCGACTGGATTGGCGCGGACCTAACCGGCCCCCGCCTCCGTATTCTAGAAGGGCCGTTCCCGGCAGGGGGCGGCCCTTTCTGCTGGGCGGCGGCGCGGCGCGCCCCTATCTTTCGCCCATGCTGAAGATCAACGACCGCATCACCATCGAGGACTGGGAGCTGACCGAGCAGTTCATCCGCGCCGGCGGCCCCGGCGGGCAGAACGTGAACAAGGTCAACACCGCGGTCGAGCTGCGCTTCGAGGCGGAACGCTCGCCCAACCTGCCGGACCCGGTGAAACGCCGCCTGCGCCGCATCGCCGGGCGGCGCTGGACCAGCGACGGGGCGGTGCTGCTGCAGGTCTCCGACACCCGGCACCAGGCCCGCAACCGCGAGATCGCGCGCGAGCGGCTGGCCCAGCTGATCGCCCGCGCCTGCGAGGTGCCGAAGCGGCGCATCCCGACGAAAGTCTCGCAGAACCAGAAGCGCAAGCGGGTGGAGGCGAAAAAGCGCCGCGGCGAGGTGAAGGCGCTGCGCGGCCGGGTCGAGTGACGCGAGCGCCCCGCGCCTAGACCACCACCTCGACGCGCTTCTGCTCGCCCACGCCGAAGACCCGCTTGTAGCGCGCCACCTCCGCCGCCGGGCCCATCGCCTTCTCGGGGTTGTCCGACAGTTTCACGGTCGGTCGCCCCTCGGCCGCCACGGCCTTGCACACCAGGCTGAAGGGGGCCAGCGCATCGCCGGGCACCAGGCCGCGGAAGTCGTTGGTCAGCAGGGTGCCCCAGCCGAAGCTGACCCGCACGCGGCCGCGGAAACGGGCCGAAAGCGCCTCGATCGTGGCGACGTCCAGCCCGTCGGAGAAGATGATCAGCTTCTCGCGCGGGTCCTCGCCGCGGCGCTCCCACCAGGCGATGGCGGTCTCGGCGCCGGCGACCGGATCGCCGCTGTCGATGCGGATGCCCGTCCAGCCGGCCAGCCAGTCGGGCGCGCGGTCCAGGAAGCCCTGGGTGCCGTAGGTGTCGGGCAGGATGATGCGCAGGTTGCCGTCATGCTCCTCGTGCCAGTCGGCCAGCACGTCGTAGGGCGCGCGGGCCAGGGCGGTGTCATCCTCGGCCAGGGCGGCATAGACCATCGGCAGCTCATGCGCATTGGTGCCAATCGCCTCGAGGTCGCGGTTCTTGGCGATCAGGCAGTTGGAGGTGCCGACGAACTTGGGCCCCAGCCCCTCGCCCATGGCCTGCACGCACCAGTCCTGCCACAGGAAGCTGTGCCGGCGGCGGGTGCCGAAGTCGGCGATGCGCAGGCCCTCGATCTGGCGCAGGCGTTCGATCTTCTCCCAGATCTTGGTCATCGCGCGGGCATAGAGGACCTGCAGCTCGAACCGGCCCATGTCGTTCAGCACCGCGCGGCCGCGCAGCTCCATCAGCACGGCAAGGGCGGGGATTTCCCACAGCATGACCTCGGGCCAGGCGCCCTCGAAGGTCAGCTCGTACTGCCCGTCGCGCTTTTCCAGGTGGTAGGGCGGCAGGCGCAGACCCTCGAACCATTCCATGAAGTCGGGGCGGAACATCTGCCGCTTGCCGTAGAACATGTTGCCGCGCAGCCAGGTGCTTTCGCCGCGCGTCAGCGAGAGCGAGCGGATGTGGTCCAGCTGTTCGCGCAGCTCGCCCTCGTCGATCAGCTCGGCCAGGCGCACGTCCTTGGAGCGGTTGATGAGGCTGAAGGTGACCTGCGTGTCGCGCCGGTTGCGGAAGACCGATTGGCACATCAGCAGCTTGTAGAAGTCGGTGTCGATCAGCGAGCGGACGATCGGGTCGATCTTCCACTTGTGGTTCCAGACACGGGTGGCGATGTCCAAGGGCGGCCTCGATCTTGCTGTGCGGCCCGAGTGTTACGCGAAGCCCGCGCGCGATCAAAGCGGTTTCCCGCGGGACCGCGGGGCGCGTTCTGGTGTGGGAGCGTCAGGGCGGCGAGGGCCGGGCCGTAGCCGGGCCGCTCTTTGCGGCGCCTGGCGGTGGCAGGGCAGGGGGCGCAGCGGCGGGGGGCAGCGCGGCCTTGGCCCGGGCCTCCTGCGCGCGGCGCAGGGCCGCGGTCAGCGGCTGGCGCC
>JBPEXR010000005.1:0-7574 GCA_052031355.1 Paracoccaceae bacterium | reverse complement strand
TGGAAGGCCATGCTCAGCGATCTGGAATACGCGGTGATGCGCGAGGAGGGGACCGAGCGCGCCTTCACCTCGCCCCTCGACAAGCTTTACGCGCCCGGCACCTACCATTGCCGCGGCTGCGATCTGCCGCTTTATGCCTCGGAGACGAAGTTCGACAGCGGCACCGGCTGGCCCAGCTTCTACGAGGCGCTGCCAAATGCCATCGGCACGCGCGAGGATCGCAAGTTCTTCATGCTGCGCACCGAATGCCACTGCCGGCGCTGCGGCAGCCACCTTGGGCATATCTTCGACGATGGCCCGCCGCCGACCGGCAAGCGGCACTGCATCAACGGCGTCAGCCTGGTCTTCAAGGAAGCCTGAGCGGCAGCCGACAATCCGGCCCGAAAAAAGCCCCGCAGGCAGATGCTTGCGGGGCTTTCTTCATTCAATCTGGGTGCTGGGCGTCAGCCCTGCGGCATCTTCAGGACCATGCTGCGCCCGCTCTTGATGAGGCGCAGTTCCTCCTCGCCGATCGCGGCGACGCGGCCGCCGTCGATCTGGTCGCCCACCTTCACCTTGCGGTAGCGCCCGTTCGCCAGGCGCACCAGCGCGCGGCGGCTGGAGGGTTGGCCGTAGATCCCGATCAGGTTCACGCGCGAAAGGTTCAGCGCGTCCTGGATCGTCGCTTGCCGGGCCACGGAGCTGGCGGTCGGGCTGGAGGGCACGACCGTCTCGTTGGCGGGCGGCGAGGCCAGCGCGCGGCGCACCAGGCTGGCGAAATCCGCCGGGCGGGCGCTGGGCGGCGGCGAGGTGGCGATGGCCTGGGCGGTGCCGGCATCCTCGGGGATGGGCACGATCGCCTCCGGCGCCTCGGCCTCGGGCGTGCCGTAGGTGTCGAGGGTGGCGGCTTCCTCGATCGTCTGGCTGAGGGCGGCGCGGTCCTGCTCGGCCGGGCTGGCGGGGCGCAGGCGCGGGCGCAGCGAGGCAAGCTCCACCCGCGAGCGGCCGCCGAGGGTCGCGCGCTCGTTCTGCTCCACCAGGTCGCCCGGACGGGTGCGCGGGCGGAAGGCGGCAAGGCGCTGGGCCTCCTCGGGCGGCAGGGCCAGGGGCGCGGTTTCCAGCACGTTGGCGCCGGGGGCCTCGTTGGTCGTGGCGGCGCCGTCCTCGGGCGCTGCGGCGTCGGTGGCGGTGGTGCCGGCGCGCTGCGGCGGGATCAGCGGCGGGCGGCCGGCGAAGACCATGTAGCCGCCCGGCGCGGCGGTGCCGTCCAGCGAGGCGCGAACCAGCCCGCCGGGGCCGAAGTCGTAGCTGGTGCCGAAGGGCGCCGGGGCGGTCTGGGCCTGCGGGCGCGCATCGGTCAGCGCCTCGGCGCGGGCGGGCAGGGCCACCGCGTCCAGCACCGGCACCGCGTTGTCGATGGAGGTGACGTAAAGATCGCCCATCGGGCTTTGCTGCGGCAGCGCCGGCGGCTGGGGCGCGCGTTGCCAGATGCCGGTGGCGGCATAGCGCGCCTGCGCCTGTTCGGGGTCGATGTCGCGGCGCAGCGGCGGGCGGGGCATGGCGCCGGTGCCGCCGGGGGCCGCGTCGGTGGGCGCGGGGGCCAGGGCGGCGGTCTCGGGCCGCGGCGCCTCGGGCCGGGTTGCCTCGGTTACGGCGGGCTCCCCTTCGCCTTCGGCCAGTTCCTCGGCGGTGGGGGCGCTGTCCATGGGCAGCACGGCCGGCTGCGGCGTCAGCGCGGCCTCCAGCATCGCCGGGTCCTGCACCTGCGGATCGGCAAGGCGGTTCACCTCCGGCGCCGGCGCGGGCGCGGCGGCCACCGCGCGGGACGGCTCGGCCGCGCGGAAATAGCGCGCGATGCCGTTGTCGAGCACCAGCGAGGCATAGGCGGCCACCCCGGCGAGGAAGGCCAGCAGCCCCAGTGTCAGCACCAGCCCCAGGTAGCGCGGCTTGCCGCCGACGCGGCGTTCGGGCCGGGCGCCGAAGACGGTCAGGCGCACGGCCTCTTCCTCGTCCTCGCCCAGCGGCGGGGGCGGGGCGGGGGGCACGATGGCGGCGGCGCGGCGGGCGCGCTCCAGCGCTTCGAGGGATTTCGGGCTGGGCGGCGGGGCCTGGCGCGCCGGGGCGCTTGGGCTGGCGGCGGCAGGGTTGGCGGCAGCAGGGTTTGCCGGGGCCTTGGTGGGCGCGGCGATCGGCGCGGCAGCTTTCGGGCTGGCCGCCGCCGGGGCGGAAACCGCCGGCGCCGGGCGTGCGGCGGTTGCCGCTCCGGCCGCCTTGGGGCGCGCCAGCTGCGGCTCCGCCCGGGGGGCCTTGCGGCGCGAGAAGAAGCCGCGCGCCGGGCCGCTGTCGGCGGCGGCGGGGCTGCGGCCCTCGAAACTTGCGATACTGGCCGAGGCCACGCCTTTCAGCGCCTCGGGGTCCGGGCGGGCGGGTGCCTCGACCCGGGCCGCCGGGGCGCCGAGGGACGGGGCCTTGCCGCTGGGCGCTTCCCGGCTTGCGCGCACCGGGGCGGCGGGCCGGGCGGCGCTTGCTGCGGGCACCTTGTGGGCAAGCGCTTCGTGGTCGGGTTCCGCCTCGCCGGGGGCTGCCTCACCGGTCTTGCCGGGCGCTGCGTCGCCGGGTGCGTCTTCCGCCGCGGCTTCGAAAGCGGCTTCCTCGGCGGCGGCGCCACCCTGGGCGATGTCATCATCAGGGGCGTTCTCGGGCGCGGGAGCGGGTTCCGCATCCTCCGCGTCATCCACCGAGGTCGGCGCGGCCACGGGCCCCCGGGGGGCGTCCGCCACGACCCCAGCTTCCTCGGGGGCGTCCAGCGCATTCTCGGCCTCGGGCGCGGCCTCGGCGGTTTCGGGCGCCGGCGCTGCGCCGCGGGCGGGGCCGAAGTGCGGCGTGCCGGCGTAGGTCTCGGGCTCGGGGTGGGCGGCGAAGCCCAGCGGGAAGAAGCCGTGCATCTCGGCAAAGGCCTCGGCCTCGTCCAGCGTCTCGCGCGCGACGGCGGCGACCCAGACGCGGGTGCCCTCGCGCTGCCAGTCGAACACCAGGTCGGAGACCGCATAGGGCGTCGCCCCGTCGAGCGCCGCGCGCACCTGCGCGTCCAGCGCCGCGCCGGCAACCTCCTGCGGCACGTCAAGCTCCAGGTAGCGGATCTGCTCGTCCGGGATCACCAGTTCGACGCGCGGCCCGGCGGGCGAGAGGTTGGCCGCCAGACGGCGCAGCCGCGCCATCTCCTCGTCCAGATCCTCGGTATCGGCGGGCACGGAGCCGACCTCGGCCCAGCCGGCGGCCGAAGCACGCAGCAGGCTGATCCCGTCGAAAGAGAGCGATAACGCGAAACTGGGTCTCATCCTGCGCCTATATCATCCGCGTGGCGAGTGCGGGAGCATTCTCCGCATTGCCTCGAATTTAGAGCAGGTTATTGCCGAAAGAAAGGGTGGGAGGGGGGCGCGCGGCGGACAGCGCTTGCACCCGGACCGGCGAGGGGCAAACCTGCGGGCGCGCCAGACAGGGAATCGCAGATGACACCACTTCGACCGAACGCCCATTTTGCCCGCCCCGGTACCCGCACCCATGCCCGCTCTCATGGCCAATCGCTTGCAGGCACCCGCCGCGGGGCCCGCGCGGAAGCCCGCGCCGTGCCCGCCCCGCGCGGCCGCGCCCTGTGGCTGATCGGCGCCGGGCTGGCCCTGGCTGGGGCGCTTTGGGCGGCGCCGCTGCCGGCGCAGGAGGCAGGTGCGGAGGCTACGCGCCAGATCCGCGTGACCGGGGAAGGGCGGTCCGAGGCCGCGCCCGACATGGCCATCCTCTCCGTCGGGGTGGTGGCCGAGGGCGACAGCGCCGCCGAGGCGATGTCGGCGGCCAGCGAGAAGGCCGCGGCGATCCTGGCGCGCATGGAGGCGCTGGGCATCGCTGCGCGCGACGTGCAGACCAGCGAGCTGCGCCTTTCGCCCATCTGGTCCGACCGCGGCCCGCGCCCGGTCGAGGGCGAGACGCCCGAGCGGCCGCGCATCCTGGGCTTCACCGCGCAGACGCAGGTCACCCTGCGCCAGCGCGACCTGGAGGCGCTGGGCCCGCTGCTGGACGCGGTGGTCAGCGACGGGGCCAACCAGTTCGGCGGGCTGCGCTTCGCGCTGCAGAACCCCGATGCCGCCGAGGCCGAGGCCCGCGCCGACGCGGTGGCCGATGCCATGGCCCGCGCACGGCAGCTGGCGCAGGCGGCGGGGGTGACCCTGGGCCCGGTGCAAAGCATCGCCGAAGCCGGGAGCCACGGCGGGCCGGTGCACATGGAAATGGCGGCCATGGCCCGCGACAGCGCCATGCCCGTGGCGCCGGGCGAGCTGACGGTCGAATCCCGGGTCGAGATGGTCTTCGCCATCTCCGACTGACCCCGGGCGCACCCGTCGCCCAACAGCAAACCCCGGCGCGCGGCGCCGGGGTTTTTGTTTACCTGTCAGGTGCCTGCGCGGCGATCTTCACCCGCCGGCCTTCTCCAGCGCCTGGCCGAGGTCGGCGATCAGGTCCTTCGCGTCCTCGATCCCGATGGAGATGCGCACCACGTCCGGCCCGGCGCCGGCGGCCTCCTGCTGCTCCGGCGTCAGCTGGCGGTGCGTCGTCGAGGCCGAGTGGATCACCAGGCTGCGCGTGTCGCCCAGGTTGGCGACGTGGCTGAAGATCTCCAGTGAATCCACCAGTTTGACGCAGGCGTCGTAGCCGCCCTTCAGGCGCATGGTGAAAAGGCCGCCGGTGCCGCGCGGGCAATATGTCTGCGCCCGGTCGTGGTAGGGAGAGCTGGGCAGCCCGGCGTAGGTCACCTCGGCCACCGCGGGGTGCTTGGCCAGCCAGCCGGCGACCTCGCGCGCGTTCTGGCAGTGCTTTTCCATGCGCAGGCTCAGCGTTTCGATGCCCATCAGCGTGTAATGCGCCGCCTGCGGGTTCAGCGTCATGCCCAGATCGCGCAGGCCGACGGCGATCCCGTGGAAGGTGAAGGCCAGCGGGCCGAAGGTCTCGTGGAACTTCAGGCCGTGGTAGGCCGGCTCGGGCTGCGAGAGGGAGGGGAACTTGTCCGAGGCGGACCAGTCGAACTTGCCCGAATCCACCACCACGCCGCCGGTCACCGTGCCGTTGCCCGTCAGGTACTTGGTCATCGAATGCACCACCAGCGTGGCACCATGTTCGATCGGCCGGCAGAGGTAGGGCGTGGCCGAGGTGTTGTCGACGATCAGCGGCAGGCCGGCGGCGTCGGCGATCTTGGCGACCGCGCCGAGGTCGGTGACATAGCCGCCCGGGTTGGCCACGGATTCGCAGAAGATCGCGCGGGTGTCCTCGTCGATCGCCGCCTCGATGGCGGCGGTGTCGTCGAAATCGACGAACTTCGCGGACCAGCCGAAGCGGCGGATGGTCTGGCTGAACTGGGTGATCGAGCCGCCGTAGAGGCGGGTGGAGACCACGACGTTGCGGCCCGGCCCCATCAGCGGGAACAGCGCCATGATCTGCGCCGCATGGCCCGAGGAGCAGCAGACCGCGCCGGCGCCGCCTTCCAGCGTGGCGACGCGTTCCTGCAGCGCCGCGACCGTCGGGTTGGTCAGGCGCGAGTAGATGTAGCCCACTTCCTGCAGGTTGAAGAGGGCGGCGGCATGTTCGGCGTCGCGGAAGACATAGGCGGTGGTCTGGTAGATCGGCACCTGCCGCGCCCCGGTGGCCGGATCGGGCCGGGCGCCGGCGTGGATCTGCAGCGTGTCGAAGCCGTATTGCGGTGTCTCGGTCATGGGGTGCCCCTCCTGGTTGCTTGTCCCAGCGTTAAGCGAAGCCTTGGGCGGGGGCAATACGGGGGGCGGGGTCTGGGGCAGGCGCGCGGGGCTGCGTAGCGGGCCGGGAAGCGGGCCGGGACCCGCGACCGGCTTGCGCGCCCCGCCGCGGCCCGCCTATTCAGAGGCAAAGCAAGCGGAGACGACCATGCCCCATCCCTTCCACCTGGCCATCCACGTGCACGACCTTGACGCCGCCCGCGCCTTCTACGGCGGCATCCTGGGGGCCGAGGAGGGGCGCAGCACCGACACCTGGGTGGATTTCGACTTCTTCGGCCACCAGCTGAGCCTGCACCGCGGCGCGCCCTTCGCCACCCAGGCGACGGGCCAGGTGGGCAAGCACCGGGTGCCGATGCCACACTTCGGCTGCGTGCTGCCGCTGGAGGAATGGCACGCCCTGCGCGCGCGGCTGGAGGCCGCCGAGGTGGAGTTCGAGATCCCGCCGCAGGTGCGCTTCGAGGGCGAGCCGGGCGAGCAGCGCACCATGTTCTTCCGCGACCCCTCCGGCAACCCGATCGAGATCAAGGGCTTTGCCGAGCTAGGGGGCGTCTTCGCGCGCTAGGCCTCAGCGCATCCAGAGGCCGGCCTGGCGCAGGGCCTTGCGGATCGGCTCTTCCACCGGGGGCAGGGGCGCGCCGGCGAAAAGCGCCCGCGCCCGGGCGCCGCGCCCCTCGTAGACGAAATGGCGCATGGGCTTGTGGCGCTTCAGCACCCGGCGCAGGGCGCGGGGGGCGGCCGTCAGCTCCAGCGTTTCGATGACCGCGTCATCCTCGCGCGCATACAGCAGCGGCAGCAGGCGGTAGTGGCAGGTGGCGGCGCCGTCGATCCAGCCCTCGGGCAGGGACCGGGGCCCGCCGCCCAGGGCGTGGATGACCAGCGGCAGCACGATCTGGTCCAGCCAGGGCGTCAGCGCCTGGGCGGCCAGCTCGGGCGGCGGGTCGTCGCGGACGGACCGGGCCCAGCGCAGCATCAGCGCGCCGAAGCGGCGCGGGCAGGGGCCCCAGAAGGCGCCGGCGTTGTAATAGGGAAAGTGCCGCCAGTCGTCCGGCGCGTAGCGGTGGTCGCGCGCGGCCTCAAGGCCCAGCCCGAAGCGGCGGTAGAGCGCGCCCCAGATCGCCGCGCGGTCCGGCCCGTAGAGGGGCGGCCGGGGCCATGTCGCCTCGCGCCGCAGCGAGGCGCCGGGGCGCGCGAAATCGAAGGGCACCGCCTCCAGCGGCGTCAGTACCAGCGTGTCGCTGTCGAGAAACAGGAAGGGCCGCCCGGCGGGCATGGCGCGCAGGGCCTCGATCTTGTTGCCCTGGGGGTAGGCGGCGCCGAAATGGCGTGCCTCGAAGGGCAGGAGCGTGGCGCCCATCTCCTGCATCAGGGCGCGCGCCTCGGCGTCCTGGATGCGCGGGTCCTCGGGCCAGAGGGGGCCGGGCTGCGGTTCGGCGATGAAGACGCGGCCGGGAAAATCCGGCGCGTTGCGGCGCAGGCTGGCGAGCAGCAGCAGCGCCTCGTAGGTCAGCCGCCCGGCCTGGGCCACGCAGAGCACGTCGAAGATTTGCCGCCCGCCGGCGCTTTCTGTCATAAGGGTCCCGTTCCGCCGTCCTGCCTTTGCCCGCAGGTTAGCCCCTGGCGGCGCCGGGGCGAAGCCGGAAAGCGGTAGAAGCGCTGAGGGGGCTTGGGACGGGGAAGGCCGGGGAGGGCCACGAGGATGGAAGCACGGGTGAAGCGCGCAGACAGAACGCGTGCCGGGGCGCGGTTGCGCGCAAGGTCGAAGGCCCGGGCCGCATGGGCCATATGCGCCGTCGCGGCGCT
>JBPEXR010000499.1:0-3069 GCA_052031355.1 Paracoccaceae bacterium | reverse complement strand
CTATCTCCCGCGTGTACGCAAGTTCGGCAGGAACAAGCAGATGATCACCCGTCGCACCTACGACCGCGCCGAGGCGCTGAGCGATGCCCTCGTGCACGTCGTCGGGCTTGTCCTGGCGCTTGGGGCGGTTCCCGTTCTCATCACCCTGGCGGCTGTCTGGCGTACCAGTGCGGCGGGCATTCTGGGCGTGTCGGTCTATGGCGCGACGCTGATCATCATGTTGGCGGCGTCGCTGGCCTACAACCACGTCCCTGCCGATGCGGGAAAGCGCATCCTGCGGCGCCTCGACCATTCGGCGATCTTTCTGAAGATCGCCGGAACCATCACGCCTTTCGCGCTGCTCTCCGGCCAGGGCGGCGCGTTCCTGATCGGGATATGGACCACCGCCGTCGCCGCGACCGTGATCGCCCTGTGGGGCCGGCACCGCACGAGCCTGCCGAACGTGGTGATCGGCCTCGCCATGGGCTGGGCCGTCGTTGTCGCTGGGGGTGACGTGATCGCGGCGACTTCGACGCCGGTCTTTGCGCTGATGGTCGCCGGCGGCATCGTCTACACGCTGGGCACGCCCTTTCTCCTTTGGAAGAGCCTTCGCTTTCACAACACGATCTGGCACGGCTTCGTCGTGGCGGCGTCGATCGTCTACTTCGTCGCGGTGACGTGGCATCTGGCGTCATCCACCGCGGCATAGGACGCGGCGGCGAGTAAGCGGGCCGGGCGCCAGTGCCGGGCTTGGCTACGGGGGCGACGCAAGTTCTGCCGGAGCCCTGCGAGACTAGGCGTCGCCGCCGAAACGCGCGCGCAGATAATCGCTCAGCGATCGCAGTTCAGCCTCGGAAAGGCGACCGGCGAAGCCCGGCATCTCCTGCATTCTCAGGTGGCCGGTCAACTGACGCGCGGGAATGCCCTCCAGGATGACCCGGTGCAGGTTCAACGGATCGTCCAGCATCATGGTCGTGTTCCCGACCATGGGCACCGAACCATAGGGCTGCCCCAGCCCGTCGGCGCCATGACACCCGGCGCAAAGCCCCATGTAGAGCCGGTGCCCCTCCGGGTGGCGCCCCGCGGCCTGCGGATCCGGCCCGGGGGCGCTAGGTTCGGGCATGTTGCGCGTCAGGTAGCCGGTGATGGCCGCGATGTCCCGTTCGGGCAGGTACTTGGTCGAGTGGCTGAGCACCGGGAACATACGGAATGTCATCACCCCTTGCGGCGACAGACCGCGGGCCATGAACTGCGACAGATCCTCTGGCGTCCAGCCCCTTGAGGCCAGGCCGCCGGGCGTGATGTCGGGCGCGAGCGAGTCCTCGATCACGGCCCCCGAAAGGTGCGCGTCTGTCTTGGCATAGGCCAGGTTCCGGGGGGTATGGCATTCGCCGCAGTGGCCGAGAACTTCCACCAGGTAGGCTCCGCGGGCGTGCCCTTCCAGCGCCTCCCCCGCCGCCAGGCCCAGGGGTTCGTTCTCGGGCGGGTCGGGGCGGAAGAGGACATTCCAGAAGGCCATGAGCGGGCGCAGGTTGAACGGAAAGGCCAGATCATGCGGCCGGTCGGGCTTGTCGATCGGCTCCTGCGCCATGAGGTAGAGGTAGAGCGCGTCGACATCGTCCCGCGCCATCGCGTGGTAGGAGGTGTAGGGCATCGCCGGGTACAGCCGCCGCCCAAAAGGCGCGACACCGTAGACCATGACCCGGTAAAGATCGTCGGCCGAATAGTGCCCGATCCCATGTTCAGTCGATGGCGTGATGTTGGTGCCGTAGATCGTGCCCATCGGCGTCTCCATCGGCGTGCCGCCAGCCAGGGCGAGACCGTCCTCGCTTTCGTGGCAGGCGGCGCAATCGCCCGCCTTGGCGACATACTCGCCCAGGGCGATCATCTCGGCCCGTTCCTCCTCGGTCAGCGCGTCGAGGTTGCGGCTGGCCGCCGGCACCGGTCCCGCGCCGCTGAGGCCGAAGTAGACCACGAGGGTCGTCACGACACCCAGCAGAGCCAGGGCGGCCAGGATGCGCAGCAAGCCCAGCATCAGCCCTGCCCCTCGGCCGGGTTCTCATGCGTCAGGCCCGGGGTGGACAGGATCACATCGCGGGTGGCCGACAGGTAGCGCACATAGCCGGTGCACCGGCAGATGTTCTCGTTCAGCGCCGTCAGCACCGTTTCTTCCACATCTGCGGCGGCGATGGGGTTGCTGCGCAGCCGTTCGACCAAGGCTTGCGACGCAGCGACGAACCCGGGCGTGCAGTAGGAGCATTGGAAGGAGAAATGATCGAGAAAGCTTTGCTGGACTTCGGTCAGGGCAGTAACCGTGCCTTCCGGATCACGCGCGGCGTAGCCTTCGATGGTGCGGAACGCGCGGCCGTCGGCCCAGGCGACCCCGGTCACGCAGGCGGGCAGAACCTGCGCCCCCGACGGGCCATCGTAGAGCACCGCGCAGGCGCGGCAAACGCCCTGCCCGCAGCCGTAGCGCGTCCCCGTGAGGTTGAGGTACTCGTGCAGGTATTCCAGCAGCATCAGGTCCTCGGGCACCTCAACGGGCTCCGTGGCCTCGCCGTTGATGGTCATGGAAACCGTGATCATGGCGGTCATCGCAGAACCTCCTTGATACGTTCGGCCGTGATGGGCGTCCGGTCGAACCTATGGCCGATGGCATGGTGCACCGCGTTGCCGATGGCGGAAACGACCGGGATCATCACGACCTCGGCGATGCCCTTGGGCGGGTCCGTCGGGGAAAGCGGCTCCAGCACGGTGGCGCTTTGCGCCCAGACGGCGACATCCTCGGCCCGTGGCAGGCGATATCGGTGGAAGTTCCAGGTGCCATTGCCGGGGCCATCTTCGTAAAGCGGCATTTCCTCGTAGAGGGCGTGGCCGATCCCCATCGCGATGCCGCCCTGCAGCTGCCCCGAAACCAGTTCCGGCACGATCTGCCGGCCGCATTCCAGCCAGGAGCGGTGGTTCAGCAGCTTCACTTCGCCCGAGCCGGTGTTCACCGCCAATTCCACCAAGGTGGCGCAGGGGGCGTAGTAGGTCACCGCGGCGTTGTTGCGTTGAACGGGCGGGTATTCGACGCGCAGCCGCGGCTGG
>JBPEXR010000498.1:0-2747 GCA_052031355.1 Paracoccaceae bacterium | reverse complement strand
GGCCGGGCGGCTGGGGCTGGGCGCCGCGGCGCTTGTGCTGGGCCTCAGCGTGCTGCCGCCGGTGGTGGATGCCGCCAACGGCCTGCTGACCCCGCACGAGGGCTGCCGCGTGCTGGCGGTGATCGACGGCGACACGGTCAAGATGCTCTGCGCGGACCGCGGCGTCATCTCGGGCCGGATCGTGGGCTATGACACGCCGGAATGGGCGGCCCGCTGCCTGAACGAATTTGCCCTGGCCGCCGCGGCCACCCAGGCGCTGCGCTGGCAGCTTTGGCGCGCGGGGCGCATTTCCACCACCATCGAGGGGCGCGACCGCTACGGCCGGGCCCTGGTGCGCCTGCGCGCCGATGGCCGCCCCGTGGGCGCCGCGCTGATCGAGGCGGGGCTCGCCCGCCCCTACGCCGGCGGCCGACGCGGCGGCTGGTGCGGCGCCGCGCGGCTGCAGGACCGCTTCGGCGCGGCCACAAGACAACTGACACCAGCAACCGGGACAGGTTGGGAGAGACGCAATGTTTGACAAGATACTGATCGCGAACCGCGGCGAAATCGCCTGCCGCGTCATCGAAACCGCCCGCGCCATGGGCCTGCGCTGCGTCGCCGTCTACTCGGACGCGGACGCGGGCGCCAAGCACGTGGCCATGGCCGACGAGGCGGTGCACATCGGCGGCCCGGCGCCCGCCGACAGCTACCTGCGGGGCGATGCGATCATCGCCGCCGCCCAGGCCACCGGCGCGCAGGCGATCCACCCCGGCTACGGCTTTCTCTCCGAGAACCCCGATTTCGTCGAGGCGGTGGAGGCCGCAGGGCTGACCTTCGTCGGCCCCTCGGCCAAGGCGATCCGGGCGATGGGCCTGAAGGACGCCGCCAAGGCGCTGATGGAGGAGGCGGGCGTGCCGGTCGTGCCGGGCTATCACGGCGAGGACCAGTCCGAGGACCGCCTGGCCAAGGCCGCCGAGGAGATCGGCTACCCGGTCCTTATCAAGGCGGTCGCGGGCGGCGGCGGCAAGGGCATGCGCCTGGTCGAGGCGCCCGGCGATTTCGCCGACGCGCTGGCCTCGGCCCGGGCGGAGGCGCGCACCGCCTTCGGCAACGAGGCCGTGCTGGTCGAGAAGTTCGTCACCAAGCCGCGCCACATCGAGGTGCAGGTCTTCGGCGACGGCACCCGCGCGGTGCATCTGTTCGAGCGTGACTGCTCGCTCCAGCGCCGGCACCAGAAGGTCATCGAGGAGGCGCCCGCCCCCGGCATGACCGAGGAGATGCGCGCCGCCATGGGCCAGGCCGCCGTGCGCGCGGCCGAGGCGATCGGCTATGCCGGGGCCGGCACGGTGGAATTCATCGTCGACGGGGAAGGGGGGCTGAGCCCCGACGGCTTCTGGTTCATGGAGATGAACACCCGCCTGCAGGTGGAGCATCCGGTGACCGAGGCGATCACGGGCGTCGACCTGGTCGAATGGCAGCTGCGCGTCGCCGCGGGAGAGCCGCTGCCCGCCCGGCAGGAGGAGCTGACGATCACCGGCCATGCCTTCGAGGCGCGCCTTTACGCCGAGGACGTGCCCAAGGGCTTTCTGCCCGCCACCGGCCGGCTGACGCACCTGGCCTTCCCGGCCGAGGCGCGCGCCGACAGCGGCGTGCGGGCCGGCGACACGATCACCCCGCATTACGACCCGATGATCGCCAAGATCATCACCCATGGACCCACCCGCGAGATCGCGCTGAAGCGCCTGAGCCGCGCGCTGGAGCGGACCGAGGTCGGCGGCACGGTCACCAACCTGTCGTTCCTGGGCGCGCTGACCCGGCACGAGGGCTTTGCCCGCGGCGATGTCGACACCGGCTTGATCGCCCGCGACCTGGAGGCGCTGACCGCCGCGCCCGCGCCGACCCCGCAGGTGCTGGCCCTGGCCGCGCTGGCCGCCTGCGGCCTGCTGGAACAGGACCGCTGGGACACGGGCTTCGCCCTCTGGGCGGTGCCCAGCCGCGATGTTTTCCTCAAGCGCGGCGAGACCGAGTACCGCCTTTGCGTGCAGTCGCGCGGGCCGGACCTGCACCTGGTGACGGCCGAGGGGACGCTGGTGGAGGCGCGCCGCCGCGGCGGGCTGTGGCGCCTGGACGAGGACCTGGCCCCGCCGGTCACCGTCAGCGGCACCCATGTGACCGTTTTCGCCGATCACGGGATCGAATTCGTACGCGTCAACCCGCTGGAGCGGGCCGAGGCGGCCGCCGGCGGCGTCGATGTGGTCGAGGCGCCGATGCCCGGTCTGGTGCGCGAGGTGCTGGCCCAGCCCGGCGCCAGCGTGAAGGCCGGCGACCGGCTGGCGCTGCTGGAAGCGATGAAGATGGAACACGCCCTGACCGCGCCGCGCGATGGCGTGGTGGCCGAGGTGCTGGTCAGCGCCGGCGCCCAGGTCGAGGCCGGCGCCGCGCTGGTGCGGCTGGAGCCGGAAGAGGGCGAGGCCGCGGCATGATCACCCTGCATCATTGCCCGCAGACGCGCTCCATGCGCACGCTGTGGCTGCTGAACGAGCTGGAGGTGGACTTTCACGTCCAACTCCACGCCTTCGACAAGTCGCTGCGCGATCCGGCGTACCTCAGCCTGTCGCCCGCCGGGCGCGTCCCGGCGCTGGAGATCGACGGCGAGCGGATGTTCGAGACCGGCGCGATCACCGAGTACCTTTGCGAGCGGTTCCCGGAGGCGAACCTCGGCCGCCCGCCCGGCGACATGGAGCGTATGGCCTGGCTGGTCTGGGTGC